>NZ_CP192507.1:3258473-3567070 GCF_050613145.1 Lysinibacillus sp. LZ02
ACACCTTTTTCTAAAAAAACATCACAAAACTTCGCCACACGAAGGCGAGCTATTTCTGGGATCATCTCTGTAACGACATAATCAACATAATCATCCTCACGCCCTGCAAATTCCTCTGGTACAACATGAGCTCCCATAAACGTCGGAATCATGTCAATTGGATGTTTTTCATGTAAACGTTTCATAATGCGTAATTGCTTGAGCTCCGTTTCTAAGTCTAGACCGTATCCACTTTTACTCTCTATTGTCGTAACACCATGCTGTAAAAATGAATCTAAGCGAAGTGCCGTATCATTATAAATTTGCTCCTCTGACATTTCGCGTGTCTTTTTCACAGTCGCATGAATACCGTCACCGCTTTGCAAAATTTCCATATACCCTTTTCCTTTAATCCGCGCTTCGAATTCAAATTCACGAGAGCCTCCATGCACAATATGCGTATGCGGGTCAATTAATCCAGGCGTAATAATTTTTCCTGTTGCATCTACAATTTTTGCTTCATGTGCACGTGGCATACAAATTGGAATCATTTGCTGCATTGTACCGACTGCTCGAATTTTGCCATCTTCTATCCATATGCTGCCCCCTTCGATCACTTGCAGATCCGACATTTCTTCTTTAATGCGCGGCCCTTTTTTATGTGATGCAAGTGTAATAAGTTGTGCAGCATTTTGAATCCAAATTGGTTGTTTTACTTGTTGTTGCTGTTCTAATACTTGTACTACAGATTCCTTTTTCATTTCTTCAAACCCCTTTGTCCCCTTTGATACGTCTATTATCTTCTAAATAATTCTGTATTTCTAGTTATATATAACCATAAAGATTATTTTTCAGTAATATAAAATTTCTATTTACTATTCAAAAATAAGTCATTAAAGCATAAATACCTATATAATTACTTTTATTAGTTCACTTTAAAGAAACCTATTAATATAGCAAAATAACAAGTCTCGCCCAAAATTATTACTTATTTTTATTCTCAATTTTTGAAACTTCACGAATTTTTTTGAAGTATAATTAAATAAATATTTAGAGGAGGGATATATATGGGTTTATTACAAGCAGGCATTGGTGCAGCAACAGGTGTATTAGCAGATCAATGGCGAGAGTATTTTTACTGCGATGCTATTCCAGCTGATGTGTTAATGATGAAAGCCGAGAAAAAGGGCGGTAAGCGTGGCTTTAACAGAAAAGGGAGCGATAATATCATTAGTAATGGCTCCATTATTGCCGTAAACGAAGGGCAAGCCATGATGATTGTGGAACAAGGGAAAATTATCGAATTCTGTGCAGAAGCAGGTGAATTTTTATTTGACACGTCAACAGAGCCAAGTATTTTCTACGGTGATTTAAGTGACAACATTCAAGAAACATTTAAACAGTTAGGTAAGCGTATCGCCTTTGGTGGAGAAGCACCGAAAGATCAGCGCATTTACTTTTTCAACAAAAAAGAAATTCCAGGCAATAAATACGGAACACCGAGCCCGATCCCGTTTCGTGTAATCGATCATAATATCGGCCTTGATATCGATATTTCTATTCGCTGTCACGGTGAATATTCATACAAAATTATAGACCCGATTTTATTTTATACAAATGTAGCTGGGAATGTGGAAACAGAATTCCGTCGCTCACAGATCGAGACACAATTACGTACAGAGCTATTAACCGCGCTACAACCAGCATTCGCAAAAATTTCAACAATGGGTATCCGCTACAGTGCACTACCTGGCCATACACTAGAACTCGCACAAGCATTAAACGACATTCTATCTGAAAAATGGGCAAAAACACGCGGTATTCAAATCGTTGAGTTTGGTGTCAACGCAGTCAATGCCTCCGAAGAAGATGAAGAGATGATTAAACAATTACAGCGCAATGCCGTACTGCGTAATCCCAATATGGCGGCTGCTACACTTGCAGGTGCACAGGCTGAAGCCATGACAAAAGCAGCTCAAAACGAAGCAGGTGCATTTGTTGGCTTTGCAGGAATGAATATGGCAGCAGGTGCTAGTGGATTAAATGCGAAAGATTTATTTGCGATGAGTGCCCAACAGCAACAAGCAGCTCCACCTCAAACACCGCAAAATCCAGCACCAAAAGAAAATGGCTGGACATGTTCGTGTGGCACAACAAATACAGGAAAGTTCTGTACGGAATGCGGTGCAAAACAACCCGAACCCGCAGGCACATGGGTATGTTCGTGTGGCACACAAAATACAGGGAAATTCTGTACGGAATGTGGCTCACCAAAACCGACAGCAACCGCAGTGAAATGTGATAAATGTGGTTGGCAACCAGAGGGAACAATACCAAAATTCTGTCCAGAATGCGGCGATGTTATCAACGAAGCAGATCGTATATAAGGAGGTAGGCACATGAGTACATTCACTGCCGAAGAGTTCAAAGAAGTTGATGAGTACGATGCTTCATGTCCTTCCTGTAGCGCCTCGATTCAGTTTAATCCAGCAAACGGTACATTAACTTGTCCGTATTGCGGTTATGAAGAAAGCATTCCACAGCCTGAGCTCGATGAGGACCGGCTTGCTCAAGAAATCCAATTAGATGAAGCACTTGAAACTGGAAGCTTCGACTGGGGTGCAGAAAAAAAGGTAGTTATTTGTGATGCTTGTGCGGCAGAATCTGTTTATGATGCACTTGAAGTGGCCAATGTTTGTCCGTATTGCGGTTCGAATCACGTCATGGAAAGTACTGCTGAAAATGCACTTGCTCCAAATGGGGTCTGTCCATTTGAAATTACACGTGAACAGGCAAATGAAAATTTCCAACGGTGGATTAAAGGAAAATGGTTTGCACCAAATGAAGCAAAACGGAAAGCACGAGCGGACGCTTTTACTGGTCTTTATTTACCCTATTGGACTTTTGATACGAAAACAGCTTCACGCTACACAGCTCGTTATGGTAAGCATCGTCAAGTAACCGATCGCGATGGAAAAACACGTACCGAAACAGATTGGTATTCTACTAGCGGTTTCTACCAAGAATTTATCGATGACCATTTAGTTCGTGCGACAACACGTTATAATGAATCGATTTTGCGTTCAGTTGAACCATTTAATACGAATGCTAGTCGCACTTACAGTAAAGAATACTTAAGTGGCTATGCTGCTGAACGTTACAGCATCGGTCTGAAAGATGGATGGAAACAAGCACAACAAGACATTCACTCGCATATCGAGGGACAAATTTCGCATCAAGTGCGTATGCGTCATAACGCAGATATTGTAACAAACATTCATTTTTCTACCGTGCACTCTAATGTAACCTATAAATATGTCATGCTACCACTTTGGCTATCGTCTTTCCGCTATAGCGGTAAAACATATCAATTCATGGTGAATGGGCAAACAGGAAAAGTTGGTGGACAATCTCCCATCTCTGCAATTAAAGTAACAATTGCAGTACTTGTCACGCTAATGATCATTGCTATTATTTATGTACTCGGAGAAGGGAACTTCTTCTAAGGAATTAGCAGACGGAGCCGTTCAACGAAGATAGTGGCATATTGATGCGACCACAGCAGGCGCAATATTTCTTCAAGAAGTGAAGGGATGTTCCGAAAAGTTTCTGGAACACCCCTTTTTTTAAAACCGCTTCATATTTCGAATCGCTTGAATCGATAATCGCACGAGTAAAATCGCACATAAAAAGAGCCCTAAATAGGCTGCCGTATTTAAATAAATGGCATAGGCCGTATGAATAAATTGCGAAATTGCTAACAGGGCAACCGAGATAATACCGAACGTAATACCAACCATTAATAACACAAATTGAGCAAAAAGCTGTGTGACAAAATTGGCATTGGCTTTATCTGAAAAAATATCATGATGCAAAATAATTTTACCACGCTCGACCTTTTTTACTAATTGGTCAATTCGACGCGGAATTTTGCGCAAATTCGGAATGAGTAAGGATATTTCCTCCTCTAGTTTCCCCCATGTGACGGCTGGCTCTTTAAACGGTTGTTTTATGCTATTTTTAATATATTCATTTGAAAATAGCTTTGCTTCCTGGAAAATATCAAATGTCGGATCAATGACACGTAATGTACCGTCTAATGTCACAATTGCACGCAACGCTACACTGACCGATGGATAAAAATGCAAACCGAATTCACGAACAATCGAGAAAATCGAATAAATCAGTTCATCCGTTGGTACATGCTTTACATATGAAATTTTTAACAATACTTGGCTAATCGCCTGCTCAATCTTTTCTCGCTCTGCTAAATCGGCATTTTCAACGAGCAATGTGATGCCATCAAATAAAACGCTTGCATCATTTTGGTAAATCCCTACTAAAAACAGTTTTAACCCTTCCTGTTGTGGTGTAGCTAAACGACCAACCGCGCCAAAATCAAGAATCGTCGTGACGCCACTTCGGTTGTCAATATATACATTCCCTGGATGTGGATCGGCATGAAAAATGCCAGAAATAAGCGCCTGTTCTAAAAAGTTATAAAGGAGCGTTTCCGCAAATTTGTGGCGGTCGATATTAAATTTTTCAAATACTTCATCCGCGCTAGCAACCGATACACCGTCAATATACTCCATAACGAGTATGTTTTCATTGCTATACTGCGTATAAACACGCGGTACATTAACCTTCAATACAGATGTCCCCATCATATTCATCACTTGCATCATATTACGTGCTTCAATTTCAAAATTAATTTCTTCTTTTAATGCTAAAGCAAAACCAATTGCAAGTTCTTTAAATCCTAAACTTTCTGCCCACGCAGATTTTTCCGTAATCCACTTTGAAAACTCTACTAAAATCCCTAAATCATCTTGCATAATTTTCTTTACTTCTGGGCGTAGTAATTTCACAACTACTTGTTCATTTGTTTCACGTAAAACAGCTGTATGCACTTGGCCAATAGAAGCTGCAGCTAAAGGCTTTTCACTAAAGTAGCTAAATACTTCATCAATTGGTAAAGGTACATTTTGACGTAAAATGGCATCTACTTGCTCTTTTGACAACTGTGGTGCATTGCTCTGTAGTTTTTCGAGTTCTTCAATAAACACTGGTGAGAATAATTCTTTTCGTGTCGATAACACTTGACCGAATTTCACAAAGATGCCGCCGCACTGCTCTAACGTCAGTCGCAACGCAAGCGCTAACTCTCTTTCATCCTCACGATTTCGAACATATTTCATCGTCCGTGTAATCCCATTCGTCATCGCAATACGGACTACGTGGCGCAGTCGCTTTTGACGACGCCAATAGATGAAAAGTCTCTTAAAAAAATTATTTTTCCCTTTCAAAGGGGCGCCATTTTCGTCCAATGAAATGGGATCAAATAATTCAAAAAATAAATAAAGTAACATAGAAATGAGGAGCATGCTGCCAAACCATAAAAGCGTTGCTACATTTAAGACATTTTCTATAAGCCCTTCTGTGTTTACAGGGTTATCACGCAAATACGTATACCAAAACACAAATGTTGTGAATGAAACACTTAGCACAACGGATAATATTCGTTTTACTAAATTAACATTAAAACCAATTAATCGACCACTCACGAAAAAAATCAAGATCGATGCAATGATGACTTGCAGCGTCAATTGCCAAACATCCATTCATTCACACCCTTTACTCCATCGTTACATTTACCTTTATCTCCACATTGCCTTTTAGCGCTTTACTAATCATGCACGTCTGTTCTGCTTTATGAGCAAGACGTGTTGCAGTCCGTTCATTTCGTTCATTCTTTTCAGCAAGTTTTAATTGGAGATTGTGTATAATTTGTTCATACGTAAAGACGCCATTTGTTACATCAACGATCCCTTCTGATGTCATATTTAATATCGCCTTAATATCGGAACGTTCGAGCATGGCCGCCAGTGAAATGAGATAGCATGTCGCTGCCGCCCCTAATAACATCTCATCTGGATTCGTTCCGATGCCTGGACCGTCCATTTCAGGGGGAATCGAAATCGCTGTCGATAATCGTTCAGCTTGTAATGTTCCCACATCATTCCTTCCACCTGTCCACGTTGTTTGTAATGTAAAGGTATGCTGTGTCACGTAAAAACCGCTCCATTTCCCAAAATGATCTTTATATTTACTATGATAGAGACTTCAATAAGGAATCACAAGTAATAGAAAGGGAGGTCTAAAAAGCTAAAGCTTTTCAAACCTCCTCCGTTATCGACACAATAAAACTTCTCTACCAAAGTTTCCTTTTTTCACGACGGTACGGTCCACTACTTTAAATCCAGCAACCGTCAGCAATTCATCCATCGGTTCCACTGTGACAAATAAAACGCTTTCGGCAATGCGGCGAGCGGACGTAACAATTGACTGCAAACTAACCGCATCACTATGTGTAAACACGTTATACGGCATATCAATAATCGCCACATCATAACGCTCTACGACATCTTCAATCGGGCCAAGCTGCACTTCGCCTTGCAATCCAAAATGCGCAATATTTTTTCGCGAACCCGATGTGACAAACCAATTCATATCCCGCCCGATAATAGGAATACCCATTGAGAGCGCCTCAACTAATACCGTTCCAACACCACAACACGGGTCAATTACACGCTTTCCTTCAATGACGGGCACTGCGATATTAACGAGTGCTCTTGCCACTTTTGTACTGAGTGCTGTCGAGTATTGCTGTGGGCGCTCTTGATGTGCTAGCCATACAGCCTTCCCTTCCACAAGCTCTCCAAAGTAAAAAGTGTCATGAATCTGCACGACACCAAATATCACATCCGGTGACGTTAAATCCGGTTCCCCTTCAATCGTTAGTGCGAGCTGTCTCTCTGTCGCACGCCTTTTCGTATGTGCCCATTTAGCAGTTCCACCAAGGGCTACATCATTTAATGACACTACACGGTATGTTTTGTCCTCAAGTTGAATACCCGTCATCTGTTTACACAGCAACTCTACACTCGCTGCCTTAAATTTAATCGCTAGCCTTGCACGTATAAACGGACTTCGACTCGGCTCTACTTTTACAGGTGAAATGAGTACGTTTTCCTCCGTGTCTGTCCCGAAAAACGCACGCATTTCCATACGACATAGCGCCGTTTCATCTGGGCGCCAACCGTATGTGTATAAGTATGAAACCATTATGCCTCTAACACTCCAAGCATTTTTATCACAAAGTCGATTAATAACTCGTATGCCTGTTCAAATGTTTCTTCTCCTGTAAAGCCTTCTATTGCATCTAATGCAATATTCACTTCCCACAGACCTTCATCCCCTGAGAACATGGCACTAGATGAGCCTAACATCCCTTTTAAGTTATCACGTAAATACGCTTTTAATTGTTGATTCACTTTTTTTTGTAATCGTAAACCGAATAATGCCGTGTATACTTTAAACATTTCATCAAATTCTAACACAACTGCATCGATTTTAGCCTCTGCAAAATCACTTGATTGTGCATATAAAAACTCTTCTTGATGCGCTTTTAAGTAGCTAATATTTTGCTGCAAAAATGCCGCTGTTTCAACTCCTACTGTTTCCTCTGTTTCTTTGTGGCAACGCTCTAGGGCGCTCACTGTAAATGCCATAACAATCCCTCCAAATAATATTTCCATATGTAGTATAGCGCAAATTATGACAACGATGAGAACAATTACTGTTTCATTCGAGCTAAAATGTACAGCATGGTATAATTAGGAAAAAAGAAGAGGTGATCTGTATGCAAGCAAACAAACCGGTAACAGAAGTTTTGTTGAAACATAAGGAACACCAAAGCATTCAAGAATTGGCAGAAACACTTGAAAAAATCGCGCAAAAATTACGAACAGATGGGCAATTTATATTTGTACAAGGCACTGAACAAGTCGTGGTAGCACCAAGTGGACAAGTAAAAGTTGAATACGAATATACAAAAAAAGGGGACAAACATTCATTCGAAATTGAATTTGACTGGTACGAAGGGGCAAACCCAAAACAAAAATTATCTATGGGCATTGAATAGAAAAAGAGGCAGACTTCTAATCTCACCTATCGCAAATTCAGAAGGTGTTCGTCAATGGGCAGAGGCTCAACCACAATACTACAAGGAAGTGTTAAAAAGTATTCCACTTGGTCGCTTCGGTGATCCAGAAGAGGATATCGGTAAAGTAGCGGTATTCTTAGCTTCTGACGACTGCAAATACATGACAGGTCAAACGTTTATGGTAGACGGTGGCTCGATTATGCTTCACTAAGCGTACTAAAAAAATCGGCAAGTTCTTCTAACGTAAGAAGGCTTGCCGATTTTTATATCGATAATGTTTTATAAAAAATGTGTTCAAGCAATGTCGTATCCACAACTGATTCAATCATCGCTTGCATATATTCATCTTTTTCGAGACTTGCATAATCCCATTCATAACCTTTTGTACGTGCATAAGCATGGATGAAGATACGTGTTGCACGTCCGTTCCCTTCACGGAAAGGATGCAACATATTTAGCTCCGTTTTAAAATAAGCTAAACGTTTTGCAGCCATTTCAATATCCTGCCAATCTTCTTCTGCCTGTATAGTCTTAAATATTTCATCAGCCATTTGGTCAATATATTGAAACTGGCAAAACCGCGTAGTCCCTTTCGATAGTTGTACTCTACGAAACTGACCAGCAAAAGTATAAATATCTTGAAATAAATAGCGATGTAAGTCCATGAAACTACGCTTTGTAAAGTGCGAAACCTTATAAAGACCATTTTCAATTTCTAACGCACGAATCATAAATGCATAAGCTTCTGCTCTTTCTAGCTGTTCCATCGTTTGGATGCCTAATTTATTATGATTTAATAAGTACGATACATCTGCACCAAAATTATACTTTTCCAAGCTCTAACACTTCTTTTATCATGTTTGGCGTTAGTTTTTTCCCTGCATTGACCGTTTCAATGGCCTTTAAAGCAAGCTCTTCGTTTACATGTAAATCTTCTAGGGCTAGGTTTTTTTCTACACGTTTAAATTCAAGTGAGTCTATCACAATCTTTTTCATTGTTTCGCCCCCCTATACGTTCTATTATACATGAAATGAGGGCAGTTATACAGCGCCGAGCTTACAAATAAAGAGATCAATTAGACTCATTTTCACTTAGCTTATGTGTCTCTCTATCCCGAAGATCCCCCTTCCCTTTCAAACCCACCATATAAGGTTATTGTAGAACCACTCACTTTATGCCACACTTTTTTGTTGTTTTGTGCAATGCCCCCCTTCGGAAACCGATTCGAAAGGGGGGTGAGTTATAAATATTTACTACTCCATTTACCCTAGTACTGAATCACCTAGGCAATCGTTCTATTTCACGCATAAGCCAGTATTGCAATTACGACACCAATAACTGTTGCAAAAACGACATAAATAAATTTAGCAAGTATGTCTCTTGTTCCTCCAGACATATTGGTTCCTCCTATTCACAGTATGTACTCTCGATGCAATAATAGAGGTTCCACTAGCTATTGCCTAAATTCATTGGGGATATACTCCTACAAAACCGTTCAAAATAAAAATCCCGATTCTATGAAAAGAATCGAGAAGGAATTGAGTTAATCGATATATTGCTTAGCAAATAATGATAAATCTATCTGATTAATTTTAAAATCAGCACCACTATAAATAACAAGCTCCATCTCCTGCTCTTCATTTAGCCCTATATCACCTATCCCTATGAAAGTGAGTGCTTGTCCATCTTCAAGTGCTTGATCGATGGCACTAAACTTATTTAAGTAGCTACTATTCAATCTTTCTTTCACAAAAGCCTCTGGGTATGTGACCTTTAACAACTGCTCGTTATACTCAATCATCACATCAGCGACACTCCCAACTAACACAACCGAATGCACATAACCTAACACGAGACGAACTTGCCCAACGTCTTTGAACGTCAGCTCATTGACAAAGCGCTTACGAATCGCCTTCCCTTTTACGTGTGAATCGTCTTCTAATAAATCACCGTCATATAAAGTCATTTGCATATATTTTTTTCGTGCTTGCTTTGATGGCTGACTACTACCTTTTTGAGATAGCTTTGCTTCTTTTATCGCTTTGTGCTCTTCCACGGTTCCTTCAAACATTTTCGCAGCATCCCGCAAAGCATTTTGTCTACGGTTTCCACTAATTGTAATCGTTACATTTTCAGCTACAGTAGCACCCAGTTCTAGCATGTTGCGATTCACATTGTACATGCAGTCTGTACTATGATGACGCAATCGCCACGTTTTAAAATGAGCCTTCTTGCCCCCACTATACGAAAGTAATGCCGGACACCCCTCCGTAGGGCAATACAGCTTTCCTTTAAACCGCTTTTTATATGTCTGTTTGTTCATGTCACTTAGATGTACGATTTTCTCTAAACCATCAACTAAATACCGCCCGTTTGAAATACGCATACCATCCCTCCCCCAAAACAAAAATCACCTACAATCTCGACGCTAAGATGTTAGGTGATTTTATGTGTGTATTGAAAATTACAGAAACGAAACTTTAGCAGCTAACTGCTATTTATGAGTGAAGCTTTCTATTATTAGTTTATGCTTTGTGAAGCTAGCCATGACTATTTTTTACACATTTACAAGTTTTTCTGTTCAACCTTGATTTCATCCTGAAAAAGATGGATAAAATCCCGATGGCTTCCTACCGTTTTCTCAGGGAGCTGTGTACATTTGAAATAACGCACGTCCAACGTTTCAGCACAATCTAACTGAACGGTCCCCTCTACCTCTTTCGTTATGAAAACAGCTGTCACACAATACAATTCATCGCCATTTGGTGCTTTCATATAATAGTCTTTTCCTGAAAATACATGTAACAATGTAATATTACGTATACGTAATCCGATTTCCTCAAATACTTCCCGCTCGGCTACTTCTTCAAAGCTTTCACCAAGGTTCATCAATCCCCCAGGTAATCCCCATTTTCCCTCAGGGCGCTTTTGCAATAATACTTCTCCATCTTCATTGCCAATGATGACAACTGAACCAGGTAAAATTAAAGGTTTTGTCCCAACATACTGCCTTAAATATTTATAATACTCGATTTGTTCTGACATGTTTGATCATCCTCTTCTATCGTTAAGCGAAATGAAATAGTACGACTCTTATACACCATTCACAGACGATAATACTATTTTATACGTTTTCTCTCAAAAGGTGACAGCGAAAAAAGCGCCTACATCATAACTCGTACACCTACTAGGAAAAAAGATATAATTTTGAAAATAATACACACTTAAGTGATAACGCTTCCATTACCTACTTATCAGCATTTATCGCAAGTTGAGATAATTTGCAATGTGAATAATGCCATCGGGATGCCCTTGAACCCCTTAGTTTTTAATGTTAAGGTAATAATTGTATTCAAATTTAACCGACAATTTGGATAATTCTAAAATTAGAAAGGATGATTTGATGAAAGCTATTATTTTTGATTTTGATGGCACAATTATTGATACGGAAACAGCTTGGTATACCGTATTTAAAGATGCTTATGAGCAATACGGTGTTGAATTATCATTAGATACGTATTCACAATGCCTCGGTACGAGCCTCCACTCCTTTAATCCGTATACCTACTTAAGCACTCATCACAATATTTCAATGGATTTGGATGCATTCCGAAAAATAATCCACCAAAACCATACGGAACTCATGAAAAAAGAATCAATGAGACCCGGGATTTTAACACTTTTACAGGAAGCTAAAGCGGCCGGTTTAAAAATTGGGCTAGCTAGTAGTTCACACCGCGCATGGATTGATCAGTTTGTCAACTTACTAGAGATCGGTGAATATTTCGATTGTTATTGTACAGCCGATACGGTCAAACATGTAAAACCCGACCCTGAACTCTATTTACAAGCATTAGAACAATTAGGTGTTCAGGCAAACGAAGCAATCGCTATTGAGGATTCACCAAACGGAGCCCGGGCAGCAGTAGCAGCGGGACTTCATACCCTCGTTATTAAAAACACCATTACGAAACAATTACCTTTTGGCCAAGGTCACCACACAATTGAATCTTTAGCACACTATGAATTACAACAGCTTGCCGATTGTTTTACGCAAAAAACGATTTAATGCACGTCTCTTGTAAAATTTATATGTACTAAAGGAGAGTGAATACCTTTGAAAAAGTATAACAACACGCTTTATGATTTAAATATCGCTGCAAACACCCGTCCACAAAAGCCTCAAGCTGTGCATTTTGGGGCAGGGAATATTGGAAGAGGTTTTATCGGTTTACTTTTAACGAGGTCTGGCTATGATGTCACCTTTGTCACACGTAACAAAACAAAAATCGCCCAGCTTCAGCAAAGAAATGAATACCCCGTTAATATTGCCAATGAAAATAACGATCGTATACTTGTTCGAAATGTCACCGCTATTTCTTCACAAAACAAAAATGCGATCGCCAAGCAGATCGCAAAAGCAAATCTGATTACAACCGCTGTTGGTGCAGCGAACTTACCGAATATCGCCTCGAAAATTGCGTTAGGTATCCGCCTTAGATTGCAAACCAATCATCCAGAACCGCTGCACATTATTGCCTGTGAAAATGGCATGAATAGCAGCACAAAACTACAAACATACATCTATGAACATCTCCCAGAAGAATTACATGAAAAGGCTTCTCATTTTATAGCCTTTCCCAATACCGCTGTTGATCGAATTGTCCCTACTCTACATCACGAAGATCCTCTTGAAGTAACAATTGAACCCTACTATGAATGGGTTATTGACCGTTCTGCGATGCTTGAAGGACTACCACACATAAAAGGTGTACAGTTCGTAGACTCCCTTGAAGCATTTATTGAAAGAAAATTATTTACGGTCAATACAGGGCATTGCTCCATCGCCTATTTAGGTTATCTAAATGGCTATTCGACGATTCAAGAAGTCATGACCGACCCTCAATTAGCAACAGATATTAAAAAAGTGATGCAAGAAACAGGTACTATGTTAATTGAAAAACATGATTTCGATGAAACAGAGCATACACGATACATCCATAAAACATTGAATCGCTTTGCCAACCCCTATCTGTCCGATGAAATTGTTCGTATTGGCAGATCACCCATTCGTAAATTATCCATTAATGATCGATTAGTTCGTCCGACGATACTAACGTATAATTTAGGGTTAGATGTTTCCAATCTGACTAACACGCTGGCGGCCGCCTTACTATACGACCATGATGACGACCCCGAAGCCGTTGAATTAAAAAAGGCTATCCAAAAACATACGATCAATGACGTCATCGTAAAATACTTAGGGATACCACAAGCTCATCCGCTTCATCAAAAGGTCGCTCAAAAATATCGTGAATTTAAGAAAAAATATGAGCTGATGCCGAATATTTAATCAATAAAATACCAGGTACCTTTGTTTTGTTAAAGCAAGACGTTCACTCAACATCACATCAGGTACCTGGCATCCTATATATTCTTAATTGAGTATTCTAATTTTGACAGTTTTAACGCCCCACGCTACAGCATTTTCATAAGTTGGAATAAAGACATCGATTTTCTTTCCTTTAATCGCACCGCCTGTATCACCAGCAATCGCTTCCCCGTAGCCTTCTACCCAAACCTTTGTCCCAAGTGGAATCACTCGTGGGTCTACAGCAATTACTTTTTGATTTGGATTAGCACGCAAATCAATACCGTAAGCCGTTGTGCCAGAACATCCTTTACAATAAGCCGTATACGCTGTTGCTGTAACCGTCATTTCTTTGCCTGTCTGTTCTGCTGGCGGTTCTGCTACTACTTCCTCTTTAGGCTGCTGAACGACCTGCTGAGAAACAGCTGGCTGCGCAGGAACAGGGGTAGGGATTGTAGTAGGAACAGTTGCTACTACTTTTTTCTGCTCGTTTAAATCCTTTACTTCTTCCCCATACATTTTTAATTCATCGCCAGGATAAATGACATAATTCGTGAGATCATTCCAACTCATTAGTGTTTCAAGTGGAATATCGTGATTGACAGCAATGCGATATAAATTATCTCCTTCTGTCACTGTATAAATTTCTGGCTCTAATTGTTTGTCCAAACTGACCATGTCCTCTAAAGCATCCCATGCACGAATATCCATACGCTCATAAGAATGGAGATTGACAGGGAAATATGACGTTGCGTATACCGCCGAAGCTGACGTTAATACAATAAAAGCACTAAGTAAACAAGCTCTAATTTTAAGCATAGTGCCCCTCCTTTATAGAAATTTGTTGCTCCCTAACCAACTTTACCCATATAGTCGAAAAATAAACATTTTTTTGAAAATAAAAAAACCACCTTTCCAAATTCACGAAAATGTGAGTTGGAAAGGTGGCGTTCACAAAAGCATTTTTTCTACAAAAAGAGCGCAGTCTCATTTGTTATGATTTAGCGATTAGTCAGGCGCGAATAGTACTCATTATTGCGTCCAAACCATTTACACTAAATCTTTTTCATCTTCCGTATATTTAACCTAAATTTAAACTTCTCCCCCTATAATTTGTATAGGGTATGTCCCGAACAATATTATGAAAAGGAGATTTTATTATGAAAAAGTTATTACTAGGTGGCACATTAGCAATGGGGCTATTATTTACTTCAGTAAATCAGCCATCTGCACAGTCTATTGAAGGTATTAGTCCAATCGATCTTTCATCTATGGACCTTGAAACAGCTCTAATGATGGTACAACAACAGCGAGCTAACTCATTAGACCCACAGTTAACAAATCAAATTCAAGAAGTGCATCAAAGAAATGAGCAAATTACTGAACTAAACAGTCAACTTTCAGAATTAAATCAAAAGTTAAAGGAGACAACTGACGAAAGCGAAAAGGCAACAATACAATCACAAATTACCGAACTAAAATCAAGCATTGATCAACTTAATAATTATTATCAAATGGACATGCTACGCCTTCAAAGTATGACCAACAGAAGAAATGAAGCATTTGATGTGATGACTAACTTCATCAAAAAAATGCAAGATAGCCGTTCCTCTATTATTGATAATATGCGTTAAACAAAATAGCTGCCCTCAAAAAGTCGTTATTCAACGGTCTTTTGGGGCAGCTTCTTTTTATGTATAAAACGTATCATCGGCACATTTCCGAACAGTTATTTCTATCCTATATAAAGTAGCACTCCATAAACACAAAGACTAAAACATACACATCATAAAGAAAGCCCCGTAGCTTTATAATTTAACTGCCATTAAGTAGGGGGTGTCCAGAAATCTAAAAATTCCCAGACACCCCTTTCGGTAAACAACAATATTTTACTTATGCACCTTTACGAGCTTTTGCTTGCTCTGCTGCTGCTGTAAAAACAACGTCAGAAGATGAGTTTAAGGCTGTTTCACAAGAATCTTGAATGACCCCGATGATAAAGCCAATTGCGACAACTTGCATTGCCACATCAGCTGATATACCGAATAAGCTACATGCGATCGGAATTAATAAAAGCGACCCACCTGCTACACCAGAAGCACCTGCTGCTGATACAGCCGATACAACCGATAAAATGACAGCAGTAACAAAGTCTACTTCAACTCCTAGTGTATGAGCTGCAGCAAGTGTCAAAATAGAAATAGTTACGGCTGCCCCTCCCATGTTAATCGTCGCACCTAGAGGGATAGATACAGAGTATGTATCTTCATCTAAACCTAACTTTTCACAAAGCTTCATATTAATTGGAATATTCGCTGCTGAACTGCGTGTGAAAAAGGCTGTCATCCCACTCTCTTTTAAGCTTGTTAAAACAAGGGGATATGGGTTTTTTCTTGTATAAACAAATACTAATAATGGATTTACAACAAGCGCAATCGCCAGCATAGAGCCAACTAGCACTAATAATAGATGTCCATACTCACCTAAAGCTGAAAGTCCATTTGACGCAATCGCATCAAAAACTAATCCCATAATCCCGAATGGTGCTAAGCTAATGACCCATTGGACAACTGTTGAAATCGCATCTGAAATATTCGATAAGCTTTCTTTCGTTGAAGCACTTGCTTTTTTCAGCGCAATCCCTAACACAACGGCCCATGCTAAAATACCGATGTAATTACCATTCATCAGCGCTGTTACAGGATTGGACACGATATTAAATAATAACGTCTGTAATACTTCACCAATGCCACTTGGAGGTGCCACATCTTGTGCCGCATCCTTTAGTGTTAATGTAGTTGGGAACATAAAGCTTGCTACTACTGCTACAAATCCCGCTAAAAATGTACCCACGGCATATAAAACTACAATTGATTTCATATTTGTTTTGTTGTCGCTCTTTTGTCCTGCAATAGCATTGATTACTAAAAAGAACACTAATACAGGTGCAACAGCCTTTAACGCACTTACAAATAATGAACCGACAATTGAAATGCCGCTTGCCGCCTCTGGAGCAACTAAAGCTAAAAGTAAGCCGATCATAATACCGAAAATAATTCGATTCACTAGATTAATCTGATTCCATCTTGCAAATAAATGTTTCATCTATTTCCTCCGACCGCATTTTTTGTACTCTCTATGCGGATGTTTGTTTTTCTACAAAATACATATTAACATATTATTTTTGAATTTCGTAAAAAATTTAATAAAAATAATAAATTTTTGTCTTTTTTAAGCGATCCCACATACAAAAAACCCGCAAATATCTAACAATTGACCACATAGAAAAATCCTTATCAGTACAATAATTAAGATATTATGTCCTCATTCCTACAAAAGATCCAAATCTTCACATCGTCAAAATATTGTTAGAATACTCATTTTTTTATCTTTTTTATATACTTTTCTGTAAAATAGTCTCTCGTTTCCCTCATGTTGAACCTCTAACTTAATAGTTTGATTATTTCGAAAATAAGGCTGTGTCATAAAAATGACATAAATAAACGTGATGCTGAAAAGCTCGAAAATGTCGATTAATGTCGATTAACACGCGGTTTTTCCTCTCCAACCTGCGCTCTAGAAATTTCATCCATTATGACTCTATAGTTCTATCATCCAAAATTGCATATTATTTTTTTGACTATAGCTTAATATTCTAATAAAATTTCTAAGCAGTCAGAGGTGATTGTCATTATAAAGATCAAAAGTTCTATCTGACATAATGAACCATTAGATGCGATGGTGGTGAATTCTATTTTAGGCAATAAGCTGTCAATTAACTGCTACACAGTAATGAACGATTGAGACAGAACCCTTACAGAAATAGAAAACTTTACAGCGCGATTCGATTGCACTAATAGATGTACCGAATCATCATCCATCATATTTGATTTTATATCACCGTTTACCTCAGACATGCTGTATATACCTATTGCTACTTGTTTTCACTATCTCTAACGTGCAAATAGGTAAATACGACATCTTTAATTAGCTGTATCTAATTGAAAGGAGTCTAACTATGAAAGTGAATATGAAAGGGACTTTACTAGCATCAACAGTCTTTGGCACTCTGCTTCTTGGTGGATGTAATCCCTTATTAGTGCTTGACCCTAAAGGTCCTCAAGCCGAAGTACAAGCAAATGACACAATGATGTTAATTTTTCTGATGTCTGGCATTGTGCTTGTTGTACTTGCATTGCTGGTATTTATGTTATTTAAATACCGCGCTTCGAAACAAAGTCCTGACTACGAGCCGCCACATATCCATGGTCACTGGCTAGTAGAAACAATTTGTATCGGGGTTCCAATTCTAATCGTTCTGTTCTTATCTTTTAGAACGGTAGAAAGTAACTATTTAGTAGAAAGTGCGCCAGAACAATACAAAGATGAAGAGCCACTAGTGATCTATGCATCTTCTTCTGATTGGAAATGGCACTTTAGCTACCCAGAACAAGGAATTGAAACGGTCAACTATCTATATATTCCAGCAAACCGCAACATTGAGTTCAAGTTATACTCTTACGGACCAATTACAAGTTTCTGGATTCCACAGCTAGGCGGTCAGAAATACGCGATGGCCGATATGGTAACAACGCTTCACTTAGCTGCGGATGTTGAAGGCGAGTTTTGGGGTCGTAACGCGAACTTCGCGGGTAAGGGAACAGCTGAACAAACATTTGATGTAACAGCAATGTCTCAAAAAGACTTTGATGAGTGGGTAGAAGAAGTACACGAAACTGCTGAACCACTAACAGAGGAAAAATTCGAAGAGCTACTGGAGCCTGGTCACCTTGGTCGTTCAACTTATACAGGTACACACCTTGAGTTCTCACCAGCACCAGAGCATAATCACGGCAAATCAGGTTCTGTAAATGCAGACCATAACGAACATGCAGGACATGAAGAATAAGACACTGGACATGAAAATCATTCTTCTCATTAATGATGTAAACTAAAAAGGCTGTACTAGTCTGAAAGGAGTTACAACAATATGGAATTTTTTGAGCGCTTTATGATACCACATCCAAGCTTTTTAATTTACGTTGCAATGGTGTCAATTGTGCTTGTATCGATTGCATTAGTCGCGGTGATCACATACTTCAAGCTATGGGGTTACTTATGGCGTGAATGGATTACGACGGTTGACCATAAAAAAATCGGTATAATGTACTTACTAGTAGCACTCTTAATGTTATTCCGTGGTGGCGTTGATGCGGTCATGCTACGCTTACAGCTAGCAGTTCCGGATAATACATTTTTAGACGCGCAACACTATAATGAAGTATTTACAACACACGGGGTAGTCATGATCCTATTCATGGCAATGCCGTTCATTACATTCTTCTTTAACTATTTAGTACCTTTACAAATTGGGGCGCGTGACGTTGCGTTCCCACGCTTAAATAACTTAAGCTTCTGGCTATTCTTTATGGGGGCAATGCTATTCAACCTTTCATTCGTTGTTGGGGGATCTCCTGACGCGGGTTGGACTTCGTACTTCCCATTAGCAGATAACGAGTTCAGTACTTCAGTTGGTACGAACTACTATATGATTGCGATCCAAATTGCAGGGCTTGGTACATTAATTACAGGTATTAACTTTATTACAACAATCATGAAAATGCGTGCACCAGGTATGACATTATTTAAAATGCCAATGTTCACTTGGTCAGCATTAATTGCAAACTTAATCGTTGTATTTGCTTTCCCAGTTCTAACTGTAGCGTTAGCAATGGGTGCGATGGACCGCTTATTTGATACGCAGTTCTTCGCTATCGGCAACGGTGGTATGGATATGCTCTGGGCCAACCTATTCTGGGTTTGGGGTCACCCTGAAGTATATATCTTAATTTTACCAGCATTCGGTATTTTCTCAGAGGTTATTTCGACATTTGCCCGTCGTAACCTTTATGGCTATAACTCGATGGTATGGTCGATGATTATTATTTCTGTGTTTGCATTCACAGTATGGACGCACCACTTCTTTACGATGGGTCAAGGTGCTTTCACAAACTCGATCTTCTCGATCACAACAATGGCCATTGCAATCCCAACAGGGGTTAAAATATTCAACTGGCTGTTTACGCTTTATAAAGGGAAAATTGAATTTACAACACCGATGTTGTATGCTGTTCACTTTATTCCGTTATTCACGCTTGGTGGTGTAACAGGGGTTATGCTTGCAATGTCTGCAGCTGACTACCAATACCACAATACAATGTTCTTAGTTGCGCACTTCCATAACGTAATCATCCCTGGTGTTGTTTACGCGATGTTAGCTGGTTTAACATTCTACTGGCCAAAAATGTTTGGTTTCATGCTGAATGAAAAAATCGGTAAAGCAACGGTTTGGGTAATGTCGACTGGTTTCGTCCTTGCGTTCATCCCAATGTATATCACTGGTTTAGACGGACAAGCTCGTCGTATGTACACTTATTCTGAATCAACTGGCTTTAGCGCTTTAAACATGGTGTCATTCGTTGGTGCAGGAATCATGACTGTATCATTTATCATGTTAGTTTGGAACATTTGGTATAGCTTTAAAAACTCTCCACGCAACATCGGTTCAGACCCATGGAATGCACGTGGCTTAGAGTGGGCGACACATACACCAGTTCCAAATTACAACTTTGCAATTACACCTGATATCTCAGAAAGTACTTCTGAAGCATTCTGGGATATGAAGAAAAAAGGTACGAAGATTTTCAAAGGCAATATTGAAAAGATTCATATGCCAAATAACTCTGGTGGTCCATTCATTATGAGTTGTGGATTCTTCCTAGGAGGATTCTCATTAATCTTTAGTATGTGGATTCCAGCGATTATCGGTTTAATCGTGATTCTTGCAGGTATGGCACATCGTTCATTCGAAAAAGATCACGGTTACTACATTTCTGCTGAAGAAGTAAAGGCAACAGAAAGTCAATATGAAAAGCGAGGTGCGAAATAATGGCTAAAGTAGATCACTCACGCCCGCTAGAGTATAGTACAGAGGAAAATAACCTAAAAATCTTTGGTTTCTGGGTATTCCTTGGTGCGGAGATTATGCTGTTTGGAACATTATTCGCCGCGTACTTTACATTAGTAGACCGTACAGGTAGCGGTCCTGCCGGTGCGGAGATTTTTGAAATCGGTCCAGTCCTAGCTGAAACATTTATTCTTTTAGCAAGTAGTTTTACAATCGGTCTTGCCATCCATGCGATGCGTTTAGGCAGTAAAAAAGCAACACTTTCATTTATGGCTGTAACTCTACTATTAGGTTTAGCATTCTTAAGTGTTGAAATCTATGAATTTACACACTATGCACATATTGGCGCTGGTATTACTGTAAGTGCCTTCACGTCGATCCTATTAACGACTTTAGGAACACACGGTTTGCACGTAACAGTCGGTTTATTCTGGGGATTATTTATCATGATTCAAATTTGGAAACGTGGTTTAAATCCAGAAACAGCGAATAAGTCTTTCATCTTCTCGCTATACTGGCACTTCCTAGACGTTGTGTGGATTTTCATCTTCAGTTTCATTTACTTGAAAGGAATGATGTAATATGGCAAAGTTCTTTCCAATCGGTCAAGTAATGGGATTTGTATTCTCTTTAGTTTTAACAGCTGTTGCCCTGCTTGTTTACTTCATGGACATGTCCATGACAACAGGGATTACAGTACTATTAGTTACAGCATTCCTACAAGCTGGCCTGCAATTTATGATTTTCATGCACGCTGGTGAAACAGAAGATAAGTGGTCAATTTACTCAAACATTGTATATGGCTTTGCAATGGTCATTATTACAATCTTAGGTACCCTACTCATCCTTCTTTGGGATATGTAATTTAAAAGGTGCATTTTATAGGCTTGGGAACGTAATCACCGCATCTGCGACTTTTACGGTGATAAAATGCATATAAATAAAAGCGAATGAATCTAGCTAATGGATTCATTCGTTTTTTTATTTGGTGCTTGGTGAACTAGCTCTATCATGGCTACACTGATGCTTAAATGTAGCCTCATCCCGATAAAAAAGTCCTATTACGTCTTCACACACCGACTGGATTTTTATATAATTTAGTGCATAAGCTATATTTAATGTCAGAAATTATATTCTAAAAGGAGGTATTAAACGATGAGTTCCCAATTAACAGCCTATATCGCGCTTACTTGTACATCAGGCGTACTCAATTTGTATTTGTGCATATATGCATTTATAAAAAGACACAACTATACCAATATAGCAAACTTCTTTATTTGCTATACAGCTACAATAATCATTTATTGCTTTTCCTCTGTATTCGTTTTATTATCAACAACCGTCGAACAGATCATGCTCTGGACAACCTTTCAATATATAGGCATAGCATTTTCTCCCCCATTAGGATTATTATTCATCATGAAATATGTAGGAATGAACATTACAAAACCAAAAAAGATTGCACTTCTTACGATTCCCTCCCTCACTATCTTAATGGTTGCGACAAATGGTTTGCATCATTTTCATTATCGAGTTTTTGAAATAGACCCAGCGCTAGGTGCTCCTTTTATTCATCAAGAAATAGGTGTCTGGTATACGATTCATGGTATTTTTATATTTTCGTGCATGTTTGGCGCTTTTTTACTCGCACTGTCTCGTTGGAAAGAAACAGGCAATGTATATCGGCCACAATTAATGACGTTAATGTTTAGTCAACTTGTGCCCATATTAACCGCTTTTCTTTACTTAATGGGATTCACACCAAAGGGCATCGACCCGGTTCCAATGATGTTATGGCTTTCTTCACTTTTATATTTATGGTCAATTAGTTCTTCACGTCTGTTTACACTGATGCCCATTGCGAAAGATGCTATTTTCAATAGTATAGATGATGGGGTTATGGTATTAGATACGTCCTTACGATTAATTGAGTTTAACCAAGCATGTAAAGACATGTTCCCTCTATTAAATAAAACGATGTTTGGAATGACCTTTTCTAAAGTTTGGCTTACCTTAACCGAGGATACTTTTCCTTATAGCTTAGAGAATACAACATTTATTAAAGAAATCCCATTAGGCACAGGTAACTCAAAGCGTATTTATCAGATTCGTATATCAACGTTGCAGCATGTCCATCATAGCAAAGGTTTATTAATTATTTTCACCGATATTACAGAGCTGAAAATGTTACAGCAACAGTTGGAGCATCAGGCTTATTATGATGAGCTTACTCAAATATATAATCGCCGGGCATTTTTCCAACAATGTGAGCAAGATTTTGCTGCCGCTAAAAAATATATATCACCTTTTACAATCATTTTATTAGATATTGATTACTTCAAAAGAGTGAATGATACATATGGTCATCATGCAGGGGATCAATTGATTGTTCATGTTGTAAAGGCTTGTCAAACACAATTGGAAGAAGGCGCACTCTTCGCTCGTTATGGTGGTGAGGAATTTGTTCTTGCTTTAAAGGGATATAACGGATTACAAGGAGAAGCTGTAGCAAATCAAATACGCAAATATGTAGAATCACAGTCTTGTATGACCGAAGAAGGAAAGATTAATGTAACACTCAGCTTAGGAGTGGCTGAAGCTTCACATGAAACAGACGAGACATTATACCAACTTTTAAATAAAGCGGATCAGGCTTTATATGCAGCCAAGGCGGCAGGGCGCAACCGCGTACATGTCTATGAAGCGAATGAAGAAGTTTTAAGCAACTAAAAATAAAGTGTACTTTCAAACAGTGGAAGTTTTCCTCATCCCACTGTTTGAGAAAGGGACTCAGACTAAGAACGCTACAACGTCTAAATGAGTAGCGTCTTGTTGCCACTAGATCTCCCACCTATGCTTCTCCTTTCTTTACAGATAAACTACTCCTGTTAAATTGGATTGGCGGACCGAAATCACAAATAAGACTTTTTGACACATCCCTAAAGCTTTTCTAAACGCTATGCAGAACATAAAGTTTTCATTTCTATAAAAAATGTTCCTAAACCACGTATCGATTTAGGAACATTTTTATTTAAAATAATATCATCGCGACCGGTGTCACTAAAATTAATGTTAGCACAACACGTACAAACCAAGTGAATATTAAATGTGGAATACTAACTTTGATTTCTGTTGATAAAATACATGGAATCATCGCTGAGAAGAATAAAATAGCCGATACTGAAACGACAGCTACAACAAAACGCGTAAATTCCATCGAACCAGCTGCAATTAGTGCTGGTAAGAAAATTTCAGAAACTGATAATGCCGCTGCCTTTGCCGTTAACATAGGCTCTGGCATTTGCAACGCCCACGTAAACGGATAGAAGATTAATCCAATAACATCGAATACGGGTGTATAAAGCGCAAGTAGCATCCCAAGTAAACCAACGGACATAATTGTCGGTAAAATATTCATGACCATACGTAAACCATCACGTAAGTTAATCCAAATATTTTGCGGTAATGCTGGTGTTGTATTGACTACTTCCATCGCTTCAGCCCATGCATGTTTAAAACGTTCTTTTTTAATCATTTTTTCTGGTTGTGGTGTAGCACCTGGTGCACACTCATTCGGAATTCTACTAATCGGTGGAATACGTGTTGTAATAGCTGTTACAGTAAATGTAATGATTAAAGACACCCAAAAATAAGTTAACCATATATCCATTAACTCTAATGTCTTAGCAATAACAACCATGAACGTAACGGATACTGTCGAGAAACCGGTTACAATAATGGCTGCTTCACGCTTCGTATATTTCCCCTCTAAATAAATACGATTTGTGATTAAAATACCAAGTGAGTAGCTTCCTACAAATGATGCCACAGCATCAATGGCTGAACGTCCTGGCGTTTTAAATAACGGACGCATAATTGGTTGCATAAACACCCCTATAAACTCTAATAAACCATACCCTACTAAAAAGGCTAAAAATACTCCTCCGATCGGGACAAGTAATGATACCGGTTTAATTAACTTTTCATATAAATATGGCCCTAAATCTGGCTCAAATAACCAAGCAGGTCCAAAATCAAAAACTAACATTAACCCAGCAACAGCACCAATTACTTTGAACACTGATAAGATCATATCTGTAATTGATTTACTCCATGTTTTTTCATAAAACGGTAAAGCTGCTCCTAATAACAAAACAATAAGCGCAAAATACGTTACAAATGTCGGCACTGAATTACGAATATACGTCACAATATGGTCTAATAGGATAGATGACGCTCCATTAATTTCAAATGGAATAAAAAATGCTAATATACCTATTAAACTAAACCCCAAAAACTTAAATATGCCGAGTGATGTCGTTTTTACTTGCGGCACTTTCGAATCTGGCATTGACTCGAAGTGTTCCTCCCTTGTTACATTCGTCATAATACTCCCCCTTTGCTAAATCATTCCCCTTGTGTAAAAAATAGATGAAAGTAACTCTATTTTTAGAAAATTTTAATAATAGTTTATTTTCCATACAAGTGGACATTTTATCGAAAAAACTCACTTTTGTAAGTTTTAAGCACCTTTGTGCACATTTTATCTCATTTAATCTTTAAAAAATCCACAAATACATATTTTTTTTACGCTAGTAACAAATATTTCTATAGATGACAATAAAGAAAATCATCAAAGGGGGAATATCAAACATGGCAAAAGCACTTGAGGGGATTACTATACTAGATTTTAGCAGGGTACTTGCAGGTCCATATTGTACAATGCTTCTAGCAGATTTAGGTGCAGAAGTAATTAAAGTGGAACTACCTAGCTTCGGGGATGATACACGCCATTTTGGTCCGTATGTAAATGGCGAAAGTGCTTATTTTGCTCTTGTGAATCGAGGAAAAAAAAGTATCGAACTGGATTTAAAAAACCCTGAACATATTGACTTAATTAAAGAAATGGTTCGTGATGTAGATGTCGTTGTTGAAAATTTCCGTCCTGGTGTTATTCAAAAACTCGGACTAGATTACGAAACTTTAAAAGCAATCAATCCTGGTCTTGTTTATACGTCTATTTCTGGATTCGGACAAAACACATCGTTGTCACACCGCCCTGCTTATGATTTAGTCGCACAGGCTATTGGCGGCATGGCAAGCATTACAGGTTATCCTGATTCACCTCCAACCCGTACAGGAAACTCACTAGGAGATATGAGTGCTGCTTTATATGCTGCATACGGTACAATGGTAGCCTTATTCCATAAACAACGTACAGGTGTTGGACAGTTTGTTGATATTTCGATGGTGGATAGTATTTTTGCCATGCTAGAAACAAATGTACTTCGCTACACAATTAACAAGGAAGTACCAGAACGTATCGGTAGTCGCCATCCCATTAGTACACCATTTGATATTTTCAAAACAAAAGAAAGTTATTTAGTCATTGCGATTGCCAATAATCGTCTATTTGAAAAATTCTGTGAAGCGATCCAAATGCCTGAGCTTTCAAAAGATGAACGTTTTACAACAGATGAATTACGCACAGAAAACGAAACACAACTAAAAGAAATTATTGAATCATGGCTAGCTAACTATAGTTCAATTGAGGCAGAGCAAATTTTAGAGCAATCCGGCATCCCTGCTTCACGCATTAATACGATTAAAGATATTGCAGAAGACCCTTTAATCGCCGAGCGCGACATGCTCATTGATGTAGAACACCCAACCGCTGGCACAATGCGTATTACTGGAAACCCAGTGAAGTTGTCTGAAACACCTGCTCAAATTAATAAAACAATCCCTGTCTTAGGGGTAAACAACGAAGAAATTTTCGGAAAATATAAAAAACTAGTATAATAGAAAGGTGGAATAAATTATGAATTTCAATTACACAGATGAGCAACTCGAAATCCGAAAAATGGTAAGGGCTTTCAGCAATGAAGTATTACAAGAAAAAGCAGAGGAATTAGATCGCGAAAACCGCTTCCCGACTGAAACCATTCCAATGCTTGCTGAAATGGGTTTAATGGGGATCGCCTACCCTGAAGCGTACGGTGGTGTAGGGGCAGACTCTATTACAGAAGCTATCGCTGTTGAAGAAATCACAGCAGCCTGCGCAGCAACAGGCTCTATTTTAACAGCGCTCTATTTAGGGATTGATGGCTTGTTTTTAGCTGCAAGTGAAGAACAAAAGAAAAAATATTTAACACCAGGCTGTACAGGTGAAAAGTTATTTGCATTTGGTTTAACAGAACCAAGCGGTGGTACAGATGTTGGTGCCATGCGTACAACAGCAAAATTAGATGGTGACCACTACGTACTAAACGGTCAAAAGGTGTTCATCACAAATGGGGCTTATGCAGATATTATTGTTGTATATGCCAAAACAGACACAGCCGCGGGAACAAAAGGCATTAGCGCATTTATTGTAGAAAAAGGCACAGAAGGATTAATTTACGGTGCTGGCGATGATAAAATGGGGATTCGCGGTGCCCGCACTGACGAGATCATTTTCGAAAACTGCCGCATTCCAAAAGAAAATTTAGTTGGGCAAGAAGGAGACGGCTTCAAAATTGCGATGCAAGTTGTTGACCGCGGACGTATCGGTATTGCTGCAATGGCAGTCGGTTTAGCACAGAGAGCGCTTGATGAAGCTGTAAAATATTCCAAAGAGCGTATCGCCTTCAACAACGAAATTTCAAAATATCAAGGGATCCAGTGGATGCTTGCTGAGATGGAAGCAGATATACAAGTAGGACGTATTTATACATACTACACAGCAAGTTTAAAGGATCAGGAAGGTTATCGTATTTCAAAAGAAGCAGCTGTATCAAAGCTCTTCACATCAGAAGCATCCAATCGAGTCGTTAATAAGGCTGTACAAATTCACGGTGGTTATGGCTACATGAAAGAATACCCGGTTGAGCGTTTATACCGTGACCAACGTATTCTTGAAATTTTCGAAGGTACATCACAAGTACAAAAAATGGTTATTTCAGGTCATTTATTAAAATAAAATAAATTAAAATGGGGGATTTTTATGGTGCAATGCGAAAAGTTTGAACGGGACGAATGGATTCAACAAACACTTTACGAGCTGCTCACACACTATAAAAATACCCCTTTTTTGTGTGAACAGCTACTGAGACAAGCTACTTATAACGATACTTTACAAAGCTTTAAACAACTAAAAAGCAATGAAACTGCAATTATTCAATCTGGAAAACCGCTTGCTAAATTTACGACAAATTCTCATGCACCACGGTTAATAACAGTAAACAATATGCTCGTACCTAACTGGACAACTCCCGATATATTTGACCAGCTACAACAAAAAAATCTTGTACTCGAACATGAAAGCTATGTAGCACATCTTACATACTTTAGCCACTATTCGGTGCTCTATACAACGTATTTAATGATGAAAGAGATGCTCTTTCAAAAAAACACTATAAGAGCATTTGACAATGAGTGGATTTTAAGCTCTGGACTCGGTGTTTTAAGTAGCGCAACCGTCGATGCTACCTCTTTATTGCAAACACCTATTTTAATTGTTGCCCGAAATGGACTACGTGCAAAACAATTACTTGAAAAAGGCTCAATTCACCATATTGTATATGATGCTGAAATTGCGCTTCATCATATTCAACAAGCTGTTACATCAAAACAATATATTGCTGTTGTATTGATTGGTGATGTAACAGAACAATATGAACAGCTAGCAAACAGTGGTGCACGTCCTACCCTACTCATTGACCAAACACCGCTTAACCGCCAGTCTTTCTATACTAACGTGACAGATGAACAAATCCAAAAGATGATACAGGCTATTCAACAATTTATACAACGAGATACAGCCGTAATGGATTTTGGCAATGGTCTTAGCCAACTAATAAAAGCGTATACAAATCAAAAAATCGAAACGACTATGCAACATTTTTTACGTCCTCTTTTGCTTGAAGGAAAAGAGCATATTCACTTCATGTATTTATCCGATGATAAGCAAGAAATTGCATACATTCATAAAGTACTCAATGAAAAAATAGAACAAGCATCATTAAAGCAATGGCTACAGATTTCTCAGCAACACTGTCAGCACGAGCAATTTTATATACGTGATCTTTGGCTATCAGAAAAAGAAACAATTGCTGTTGCTATAGCATTAAATCAATTAATAGAGGAACAACATTTATCTGCTCCTCTCGTCATGTCAAAAGGACTGTATAATACATCGACTGCTGTTGCACCTAAATTTGAAACCGAAAATTTAAAAGATAATAGTGACACAATTGCTGATTGGCTATTTTTGCAAGCATTACTTAGCACAAGTAGCGGTGCTAGCTGGATAACGATTGCACAGCATACCCCTACTATGCCAAGTATTCATACATTATCTTCCCTCGTATTAGATGGGCAAATTGAAACCGAAAAAAGAATTCATCGTTTCTTCCACAATCAAGCACGTTTCACATTGTTACGACATGCCTATGCAGGCTATTCAAAATCTGTGGCACAAGTAACAACAGATTAGGAGGTGGAGTTATGGAAACCATTCGCGTACCTATTGGGCAAGAACGACAATGCCAAAATGATGAAATCGAAGGTCTTTATCGGATGTTTTTAAATTGTTTAGATCCACGTGTTGCAGAAAATAGTCCTGAATTTATCGTTTATGGTGGAGTGGGCAAAGCAACAAAAAATAACGAAACATTTCATGAAACACTACATTATTTAAAAGCTCTACAGCCTGATGAAACATTGCTTATTCAATCTGGGCAACCCGTAGCGATTATGCAAACATTTGAAAGTGCTCCGCGCGTGCTCATTACAGCTGCTATGCTTGCTCCGGATACTGCAAATATGCAACACTTTAATTATTTATGTGATAAAGACTTAACGATGTATGGACAAGCTACGGCAGCATCATGGTCATATATTGGTGTACAAGGCATTTTACAAACAACCTTTGAAACATTTCATGAAATCGGGGCACGTTATTTCCAACATTCACTTGCTGGTAAAATTGTTTTAAGCTCTGGACTTGGTGGCATGGGGAGCGCGCAACCTATTTCTGTTACGATGAATGGCGGAGTTTCAATTATTGTCGAAATAGATGAAAACAAAATTAACCGCGGCTTATTAAATAACTACTGTGATGTAAAGGTGGATAATTTAAAAGAAGCAATCACCTTAGCAAAAGAAGCTGCTCATCAAAAAATGCCTTATGCCATTGCGCTAGTCGGCAATGCGATTGATGTCTATAAGGAATGCTTGGACTTAGGTTTTGTTCCTAATATTGTCACGGACCAAACAGCAACTCATGATTTATTAAATGGGTTGATTCCACAAGGCTTGTCATTTGAGCAAGCTACGTATTTACGAACAAAAAAACCAAAAGAGTACCTCAAGTTCGCTAAACGCTCCGTTGTTGAACAAGTCAAATCAATGTTGCAATTTCAAGAAAAAGGTGCAATTGTTTTTGACTACGGGAATAATATTCGAGCAGAAGCTTTTAGTAATGGATTGATGGAAGCCTTTTCTTTTCCGGTTTTCACAAAAGAATATATTCGACCATTTTATTTTGAAGGGCGTGGTCCTTGCCGCTGGATTGCTTTATCAGGCAACCCCAATGATATTTATATTATTGATAATATTTTGCTTAATCGCTTCTCAAACAACGATCGGTTAACACGTTGGATTCAATATGCCCAAGAAAAGCTAAGTTTTCATGGTTTACCTGCTCGAACTTGTTGGTTAAACTACGAGGAACGTATTTTAGTAGGAGAAATTTTACATGAGCTCGTCAAAAATAACATTTTATCAGGCCCTATTGTGATGACACGGGACCATTCTGAGGGAAGTACAATTGCTGCTCCTCACCGTGAAACAGAAAGCATGCTAGATGGTAGTGATATGATAGCAGATTGGCCAATTTTAACAGCCTTATTAAACACAAGCTGTGGTGCCTCTTTAGTTTCGATACAACATGGTGCTGGTGTCGGAATTGGCAAGTCTATTCATACGGGAATGTCTGTTGTCATAGATGGTACAGATAACTCCCATCAAAAGCTTACAAAAGTTCTTGAAATTGACCCTGCCATGAATATTATTCGTCATGCAGATGCTCAGTATGAAAAAGCACAGCAAATGCTTGAGAAACTAAAAAAATACAAATTTTAATATGTGTGAGGTGGTTTAATGGTCAAGCAGATTATTGTCGTCGCAAATGCAGATGTACGAAAAGATATTCATTTCCCAAATCTTTGCTACATTCGACAAGAGTATATCACCTTTGATGATTTTTTTTCCACTTCATCCAGAGAGGGTATCTTTATCATAGACATGCGTGATATGGATGACCCACTATTTTCTCTACCCGCTCAAGATAATATATATATCGCGTTTGATGATGTGATTTCTTTAACAAAATATCGGCAATTGATGCACCTTGGCTTTCGTGAGGCTTTTGAAATGCACGAAATGTCACTACTGCACCAATATATCGAAACAATTGTGCATGATTCTTTCCAACAATTAAATAAACCATCTATTCGTTTAGATGAACAACATATCGCCTATATGAAATTTAGCCTGGCGTATGATCTCATATACGGTAATATCAAAAACATTAAGAGTATTTGGGATCGTTATAGTTTAACGGGGAGTATGCAACTTCCTAATATTGTACTCCTTGTACATATTGATGATTTCGCTAAAATGGTCGAACGTAAAAGTGAACAATGGGAATACACCATTCGTAAACATATAATGGATACTATTGATCAATTTTTTACAGCACAAAAATTAGAAACTATTACCGTCACAACAGGGGCAGATAAAATTGCTATTTTATACTCCGCCAATGTACAAGCATATGAATACGAATACTTTGTTGAAATGAAGGAACTTGCAACAAAGCTACGCCAATATGTTTTTGATCAAACACAGTATTCCTTAACGATTGGTATTAGTAATTATTATAGTGATGTACGTAACTTACATATGGCCTATGAAGAAGCCTTTTTAGCCCAAGAACAAAAATTTTACGAAGGGAAACAAAGTATCGTCCATATTAGCGAGATTCAACAAACTTATAGTACTTCCAAGTTAATTTTTGACTTAGATGTCTCCATTCTTTGCAATAAATTAATTATTGGTGATATAGAAGGCATTCAAGATGAGTACAGCATACTCGAAAAAAAGCTATTTACGAAATCCACTATACAACCAAATTTATTTAAGATTGTTATTTCTAATATTGTAGTGACCCTATGTCGTGCCACGATGGAAGGCGGTGTGGATTCTTTAGAAATAATCAAGCTATACAATGAAATCGAAAAAGAATTACCAAAGCTCGAAAATATTGCTGAAATTCAACAATGGATGAGGCAAATCATTCACTTTTTAATACAAGCGCTCTCGAAAGCGCATAGCTCTAAAACATCCGGTTCGATCAATCGTGCCATTCAATTTATCGAAAAAAACTATTGCCATGGCATTACGTTAGAAGAAGTAGCTGAAACCGTTCAACTAACGCCGAACTATTTTAGCAACGCATTTAAAAAAGTAACGAAGCATTCTTTTATCGAGTACATTACTAATTTACGCATTCAGCGCGCTAAAGAGCTACTACTTAAATTGAATCTATCTATTTCCGACGTTAGCAATCAAATCGGATACTATGATTCTCGTTATTTTAGTCGTGTATTTAAAAATATAGTTGGTAAAACCCCTTCTCAGTACCGCAATATGATGCTAAAAAATGAAAAAGTATAACAAAACAGCACGCACATTAGTAAACTTCTACCGATGTGCGTGCTTCTTTATAAACTATTCGTAATGAGCACATTACAAAACATATATTACCATTCGAATAACCGTTGCTTTCCGCTACGGCACTCGCTTTCCACGGGCGAGATCAAGCCTCCTCGTCGCTCATCCTTCGGTGCTCCTGTCGCTACGCTTTCGTCGCAAATAAATTTCCTGCGGGGTCTTGAGGCCAACATGATGTTGGTCACGAAGACGTTGTCACAGGACGTGGCGACTTTAGCCTTTGCTCTTTCTCCCGTAGGAGTCTCGCCGATTCCGCTTCAATCAACTGGCAAGTCATTTTTGAGCATGTTTCTACTAAAAAACTCGCTTCTATACAGGAAATATTTTGATAATCAACACACCTGAAAAAATGTAAGTCATCCTATTCAATGTATTGTATTTAATTTAAAATCTCATAATTAAATGGAAAGAAAGATCCCTGCTTTCAATATCAAAGTAGGGATTTTTGGCGTTTTAATAGATTTAGGGAGTGCGAAATTAAATGTAGAAATCGATGTTTAACTCTAATCAAGTTGATATCTCTGTTAAGCCAAATAAGGAAACTCCCCGATTTATTTACGATAAGCTCGTCTTTCAGCATTGTATCATATAGAAATTTTTGTTACTTTACAAAAGATTTATACTACCTATATTTCAATTGAATATAAATTTTCATTATAGTGATGAACAATCAATATATTATTGTTCTTAATCAATGTAAATATCTGTCTCAAACCGTGCTCCAATTGCGTTAACAAAAGACATAAACCTTTCATTTAAAGTAAATCCTCTATTGTGTTCACTGGTATATTCAATAACAGCTACTAACTTACATCTTAAATCATATTTTTCCTTGTAAATATTAATGATTTCTGTTTTCTCTACTAGCTGATCTATTAACCAATTAAGTTGTATCTCAGGATATTCTGTCACTGTCAATTCTTCCGTACCATATGCCCATGATGTATCTTGCGCTATAGGGAGCTCTTTATCGGGGAGAACGCTTTTTCCTTTTTTGGTAGTATGGTTTGGTAAAATTCCTATATCTTTTGTGAACTCTTCTACAGGGAATTCATCACCATATAGGGCAAAATAAACTCTAATTTTTTCCAAATTGAAATCTCCATTCTATAAACGGTTGTTTTTTAAATCTCCCGGTTCATAATATTAAATGTATTCTGTAAAATAAATACGAGGAGGGATTACATGAAAAAAAAGTATTCAACTCTTCTCTTGCCATGGTAGCATCTTTAAGTTTACCTTTTTATTCGCGAACAGTAGGCCATGTTGCAAATATTGAAACAGCTACTGTTGAAAAACCATCTATTTAAACGGAAACGCTGATAGAGGGTGAGCCGTCAACAGAAATTACGCCATTTTACAGCGATTATCACTATGAAAAATTTGAAGTAGGTGGATTAGGGCTTCAGTGAATCACTAGTAATGCTATAGCAAACAAATTCGCTAAATCAGTGGGGTATGTGAATGCGCATGCTTATAAAAGAGCTTGTTTAGGAATAATACTCCAATCGCTCGTTACGATATTTATTATGCTAAAAATAACGGTAAACGTATTTTGAATAACCTTAACCGTGGGGTTATGACAGGCGACGTATACAGAAGATAGATAACTTCAAAGGCTTACCTATCACTATAATAAAACTTAGATTTTCAAACGGCTTTATTGTTATATTTCTAACCCCACGCTAAATTAGAATGGGGTTATGCTTGTTTGAGCTTTTAAAATCAAATAACTTTATTGTCATTCCACATCTTTATAAACTACTCGTAATGAGCAAAAATACACCCTAAAAATACCAATTAAATAGTAAAAGATATTAAATGAAAGCGCAATGGCAGCCTCCGAGCTTTACCACAGCCTACACAGGAGCTAAAACAGGCGCGGCCTGTTTGGATCTCCTGCTCCTGACACTACGCTTTCGTCGCAAAGAAAATCTTGGCTCCTGTGTCTATGGCGCGCTACGGTAAAAGTGAATACTTCTCAATATGCTAGAAAAACATTTCTCTTCTCTAAAAAACTATTTTCTTTCCATTTGCAAATATAATTGCCCAGCCTCTATCGTAATGAAGGAAATTTTTCTTTATTTTTATCAACCGATTACTGTATTCAACAATAGTTGCTTGTAGCGGAGGCACGAGAGTGTAGCTGACGGCATGCGCCTTTCGCTACAGAGCAAAGCTTCCTACGGGAAAGCGAGACAAGCAAGACCCCGCAGGAAATTTATTTGCGACGAAAGCGTAGCGACAGGAGCACCGAAGCATGAGCGACGAGGAGGCTTGATGCTCGCCCGTGGAAAGCGAGTGCCGGAGCGGAAAGCAACGGTTACCAAAATGGTAATATATGTTTCAATATTTGCTCATTTCGAGTAAACTATTTCCCTTTATGCTGATGGCGATATTTTAATGGTGTATCACTAAAATATTGTTTAAACACTTTAATAAAATAATTAACGTCTTCAAATCCGCATGATGTAGCAATTTCTGATACAGGCATATCCGTTGTCAACAGTAGCTTACTTGCCTGCTGAATCCGATAATTGGATAAATATTTCTTCAAATGTAGCCCCTGCTTTTTCGTAAAAAGTGAGCTTAAATAATTGGCGTTAATGCCAATATCACGTGCAATTTGCTGTAAGCTCATCGATGAATCCGCATACTGTTGCTCAATATAGGCAATCGCTTGCTCCGTATAATCGGCTTGTCTGGATACATGAATCGACTGCACTTTTTGTAATAGCGATTGTAAAAACAATATAATTTCCTGTAAAATCACATGCAGAATTGGCTCATCCAAAATAATATGAAATAAATTACGATATCGTTTTTCCAAGTGCGAATCTAATTGCAAATGATATTTCATCATAAAACGACGAATTTGTGCGAGCACACTCGTTAGATGAATACGTACCTCTTCATGATAATAATGCTGCTGGCGCAACTGAAGTAAGGATGTTTTTAACATCGCCATATCTCCATTTTCCAAGCTATGTATCCACAATTGCTGTTGCTCTGGTGTGAGTAATGGGTCAAACGTATCGTATTTGATCGGGTCAGACGTAAAAAACACTTGCTCATATCCTTTATAAAAACGATGTGACAAATTTGCGATTACTTTACGATACATCGCATTAACCGTAGTAGGTTCCTCATCATAAAAACAAATATTAATCACTTCACCTTGCTGTTCTTTCCATTCATTGATTAATAAGCGCCCTACCTTAAACATTTCTTTTGGAGATAAGGAATCGACAAAACAAATCATTCGTTTATTCAAAGGATACACATCAATCTTTTGAAAAATCGTTAATGACCTTAACCACTTAGCCAACTCCCCCATCACCCCTACATTTTTCGGTTCAATCGTTAAAAATGTTTCGTACACAACCCCCCCGTCTTCACGGTAAAAAATCTCATCATAAACATTTTTCCGTTGCAAAGCTATAGCTTGCACTGGCTCCTGTTTAGCTAATGGCAGAGACAGTATCGTTTTCTTTAAATCCTCTAGTGGAATGGGTTTAACAAATAATTTTTTACTTTGAATTTCAATCGCTGTCGCCGCATACTGAAACATCGGCTGCATCGTCGTTGAAATAATATGCATATGAGGATAATTTTGAAGAAATAATTTTAATGTCATGTTAACGAATGCGATATCAATAATTAGTAACTGCGGTTGTTCTTCTTCGATAAAGCGCACTACCTGCTCCATGTTTGTTGCCTTTTTAATATATAAACGATGTGGAATGTACGCCTTTAAAAACCATTCAATCCCTTTTGCCTCTTCTATATCTGATTCTGTTATGACAATCCGCATCCCTTTCACCCCTAAAAATTTTTCTATTTTTAAAAAAAATCCTATTTCAAACAAAATATAGTTCTTATATATAAATATTTTACTATAAAATATGTGATCGTTCTATTTATTTAGATTTTTCTGAAACATAAAATAAGAGTAAGCTTTAAACAAAGGGAGAGATGGACAAATGGTAATAAAAACAAATATCCGTGCACCACATGGCAACGAATTAACATGTAAAGGTTGGACACAAGAAGCGGCAATGCGTATGTTAATGAACAACCTTGACCCAGAAGTAGCAGAAAATCCGGATGAGTTAGTTGTATATGGGGGGATCGGGAAAGCTGCACGTGACTGGGAAAGCTTCCATAAAATAATTGAAACATTAAAAGAGCTAGAAAATGATGAAACAATGCTTGTGCAATCTGGGAAACCAGTTGCTGTATTCAAAACACATGAAAACGCACCACGCGTGTTAATTGCAAACTCTAACTTAGTGCCAGGATGGGCGAACTGGGAGCACTTCTATAAACTAGAAGAACGCAATTTAATGATGTATGGACAAATGACAGCTGGTAGCTGGATTTACATCGGTGCTCAAGGCATTTTACAAGGAACATACTTAAGCTTTGTAGAAGCTGGAAAGAAAAAATTTGGTACACCAGACCTTCGCGGTAAGTTTATTTTAACTGGTGGTATGGGCGGTATGAGTGGTGCTCAACCATTAGCCGGGAAAATGGCTGGTGCGGTTATCCTTGTTGTCGAAGTAGAACGTGCTCGTATCGAGCGTAAAATAAAAGAAGGCTACTGTGACTATATCGTTGAAACAGTAGACGAAGCAATCGAATTAGTAAACAAATTAACAGCAGCAAAAGAACCTGCATCCATTGGTTTAGTTGGCAACTGTGCAGATGTAAACCGCGAATTATTAAATCGTGGCATCATTCCTGATTTAGTAACAGACCAAACATCCGCACATGATCCAATTAACGGCTATGTGCCAAATGGTATGAGCTACGAAGAGGCGCTAGAACTTCGTAAAAACGAGCCAAAAACATACGAACAAAAAGCGAAAGAGACAATGGCAGAACACGTTCGTACAATGCTTGAGTTCCAAGCAGCAGGTGCCGAAACATTTGACTACGGTAACAACATCCGCGCATATGCACAAGAAATGGGTGTAGAAAATGCCTTTGATTTCCCTGGCTTCGTACCAGCTTACATCCGTCCGCTATTCTGTGAAGGGAAAGGACCATTCCGCTGGGCAGCTCTATCAGGTGATCCAGAAGATATTTATAAAACAGATGCACTAGCAAAAGAAATGTTTGCGGATGATGAAGGGTTAGTTAACTGGATTGACATGGCACAAAAAATGGTCAAATGGCAAGGGCTACCATCTCGTATTTGCTGGCTAGGCTACGGTGACCGTCACCGCTTTGCGCTTCGTGTAAACGAAATGGTAGCAAGCGGTGAATTAAAAGCACCAATCGTATTTGGTCGTGACCACTTAGACTCTGGTTCGGTTGCTTCTCCAAATCGTGAAACAGAAGGTATGCGTGACGGTACAGATGCCGTATCAGACTGGCCATTACTGAACGCGCTTGTGAATACAGCTGGTGGTGCTAGCTGGGTAAGTATTCACCACGGCGGTGGCGTAGGTATGGGTTACTCCCAACATGCTGGGCAAGTTTTAGTAGCAGACGGTTCTCAACTAGCAGCAGACAAAATCAACCGTGTATTAGTATCTGACCCAGGTATGGGGGTTGTACGTCATGCGGATGCTGGTTATGAGATTGCCATTCGTACGGCAAAAGAGAAGGGCGTTAATATGCCAATGTTAAAAGGATGATGCTGATATGCCATTATTAATCAAAAATGCAAATGAAATTGTTACGATGCAAAGTTCCGTAAATGGACCACGTACAGGCAAAGCAATGAGTGAGTTATCTATCATTAAAAATGGCAGTATTTTAGTAGAGGACGATTGCATTATTGCAATTGGCCCTCTCGCTGAAATCCAACAACAATTTGCCGAACAAGTGGCACAGGCAGACATTGTGGACGCAACTGGCAAAGTCGTCATGCCAGGCCTTGTCGATTGCCATACGCACCTTGTCCATGGAGGTACACGTGAACACGAATTAAATATGCGTTTAAGTGGTGCTACCTACATGGAAATTATGAATGCGGGCGGTGGTATTCACTATACAACAACTAAAACACGTGAAGCTTCTTTTGATGAATTATATGAAAAAACAGTTAAAATTTTAAATCAGTTTTTAACATACGGTGTCACAACAATTGAAGCGAAATCAGGCTACGGTTTAGATTGGGAAACAGAAAAAAAGCAGCTGGAAGTAGTAAAAAAATTACAAGAAACACACGAAATCGACCTTGTTTCTACGTTCATGGGTGCCCATGCTGTACCAAGCGAATATAAAGGACGAGAAGATGACTTTGTGGATGTAGTCATTAACGAAATGCTACCGAAAGTTGCGGAGCTCGGTTTAGCAGAATTTAATGATGTTTTCTGTGAAAAAGGCGTCTTCACACCCGAACAATCTCGAAAAATTTTATTAGCTGGGAAGGAATACGGTCTAACACCAAAAATTCATGCGGACGAAATCGAACCGTACGAAGGAGCTGAGCTTGCAGCCGAGCTTGGTGCCATTTCTGCAGAGCACTTATTAGTAGCGTCTGATGAAGGCATTGAAGCGATGGCTAAAGCCGGCACAATTGCCGTACTATTACCGGGAACAGCATTTTTCTTACGCGCCCCTTTTGCACGTGGACGACTAATGATTGATCGCGGTGTACCTGTCGCGATTTCTACCGATTTCAATCCAGGCTCATCACCGACAATTTCTTTACCATTCATCCAAAATTTAGCTTGTATGAATATGGGGATGACAATGGAAGAAGTACTTGTTGCTACAACGATTAACGCCGCCTATGCGATTAATCGGGGTGAAAAAGTTGGCTCTTTAGAAGTTGGTAAAAAAGCCGACATCTTATTGCTCAATGTACCAAACTATAAACAATTGCAATATTTCTACGGCATGAATCATACAGATACAGTCATTAAAGCAGGCGAAGTCGTAGTAAAAGAAGGCGTATTTATTCGATAATAATAGTGATTATAAGTAATAGAATGGGGACACACCAATTCGTCAACATGTAGGCGAATTGGTGTGTCCCCTTCTTTATATACCCTCATTATGGGTTGTTTTTTATTTATTCGCTGATAAATCGGCAAAAGTCGCCGATACCCCATAAGAAACCGCTGATAAAATCCCTAAATTCGCCGATAAAACTCGAGATTCGCTGATAAACAGGTACAATTATTATTAGAGAGGTGCTTTATTAATTCTCTAAACCTTCTTCCGCTTCGCATTACGTCCTAATCCTTCAGGCACAATGACTTTTTGTTCCTTCAATTCATTTAACACGTGATTAATCGTTGCTTCACTGACATCTGGACATGCATTGCGGATATCAACTTTTGTAAAGTACCCTAGTTTCTTTTCAATGAAAAAATATACACGTTGGTTCTTACCACCCTTTTGTGACTCAATAATTCCTACTCGGATTTCTAGGTCTTCATAGGCTGCTACAAATGTACCTAACAAATAATTCACCCATGAATGAGAAAATATCATGGGTATTGTCATGCCAATGAACGGATGATTTTCTTAGCGTTTCGTAATAGTCCTCTTTCGAATCCTCTATAATTTTCTCAAGAATGATATAGCGACCTACTTCAAATCCAAATTGATATAACAGTAATAGTGTCAACAAACGAGCCATACGCCCATTTCCATCATTAAATGGGTGTACCAATAAAAAATCTAAAATAAATACGCTTATTAAAATGAGAGGCTCTACATCGGCTTTTGACACTCTCTCTCGCAATTCTTCACATAATCTCTGCATAGCAGCAGGTGTTTCAAAAGCTGAAACTAGCTAATAAAATAAACATACTCATTTCACAATAAAATGAGTATGTTTATTTAGCTACTCGATGTTCAAATACTTTTCGGTGTACTTTCATCCCATGCTTCCTCATGCTCCCAAAAAGAAGTATTTTACATACATGTTTGTGTCCATTTTGTTAAAGATGTATTTTATATATTGCTTTAAAAGATGAATAGGCATATATTTATGACGAAAGGACGTGTTCAACATGTTAGACCAACATACTATCAACGTTATTAAATCAACAGTTCCTGTTTTAGAAGTACACGGCGTAGCCATTACAAAAACTTTTTATCACAACTTATTTAAAGATAATCCATCATTATTAAATATTTTTAACCATACAAATCAAACAAAAGGTCGTCAGCAAGGCGCTTTAGCCAATACTGTTTATGCAGCAGCGAAGCATATCGACAACTTAGAACCAATCGTACCCGTAGTCGTACAAATCGCACATAAACACGTAAGTCTTGGGGTTTTACCAGAGCATTACCCAATTGTCGGTCAATATTTACTTGCGGCGATTAAAGAAGTACTGGGAGATGCTGCAACAGACGAAATCATCGATGCATGGGCTAAAGCATATGGCGTGATTGCTGATATCTTTATTTCAGTGGAAGAGGATTTATATAAAGCAGCGGAACAAAACGGGGGCTGGCGTGCATTTAAACAGTTCCAAATTGCTCGTACTGTCAAAGAAAGTGATGATGTGACATCTTTCTACTTAACACCAGTAGACGGCTCAAAAGTACCCGCATATCAACCAGGTCAATACGTATCAATTCGCGTAAAAGCACCAGGCGAAGAGTACTTGTTAAATCGTCAATATACATTATCACAACCAAGCAATGCACAGGAATTCCGCATTTCTGTGAAACGTGAAAGCGAGCATAATCCAAAAGGAAAAGTATCAAACTTTTTACACGAGGCAGCGATTGGCACAATCATTGACGTGAGTGCTCCAGCTGGTGTATTCACATACGAGCCGACAAAAGCACCTGTACTATTTATTAGTGGTGGGATTGGGGTTACACCGTTAAATGCGATGTTCCAAACGATCGAAAATAAAGAAAACGTAACGTTCATTCAATGTGCACGTAACGAAAATGTCCTTGCTTTCCATGAGGCCATCCAAAATAAAATGAACACATTAAAGGGCCCAACTGGTTTACGTAAGCTATTCAGTGCGTTCAAAAAAGACAGTAACCCGCATCATCAAGTGTTGTACTCTGACAAAAATGAGTACATCAGTGCGAACGTGCTACGACAAGTCGTCACACAAGATACACAAGTGTACATTTGCGGACCAATACCATTTATGGAAGCAGCCGTGAACGCTTTACATGAGTGCCATATTCCAGACAATCAAATTCACTATGAATTTTTCGGCCCTGCATTACAATTAAATACAAAGTAAAATGGGACTAGCCCTTGCTGAATGTAAGGGCTAGTTTTATTTATTAGTTCTGAATGGAATCCTATCTATTTACTAAGGTCTTATTTATAATTTCACGATTTCGTGCTTCAAAAATTTCATTGTGTGAAGAAACTTTTGCGACTTTATCAGCAGTGGGCTCTAGACTTAGCTTAATATCATTGATGGCATTGATAGCATCTTGAAATGCACCTGTAATTAGGTAAACTTTATTATCATGTTTTGAAATATCACCAACAGCATATATTCCATCAACAGTTGTTAAGCCTTTTCCATTTGTCGTTATATAATATTGGTATTCTGCATCACGTTCTGGATTCACCGTAGCATCAAATGCAAAAGAGTGATCACGATCATAACCATGATTGACTAATACATCATCTACAACGATTGTTGATGTTTCATTTGTCGCTACGTTTTCCAAGATGACTTCTTTAATTTTTGTCTTTTCCTCGTTTGCTACAAGGGATTGGATTTGTGTATTTGTCATAATCGGCACGCCATTTTCTTCTAAATAGCGAATTTGTGCCTCATGAGCAGATAAATTTTCTCCACGGTAAATGACAGTAATGTGTTTAGCAATGCCGATTAAATCTTTAGCCCAATCAATAGCAGAATTTCCTCCACCTGAAATTAATAGCGATTTATTTTTAAAGCTCTGAATACCTCGAATCGTATAATGCAGATTGGACACCTCGTATTTTTCAGCACCTTCGACATGTAATTTAATAGGACTAATGATTCCTCCACCTACTGCCACAACTACCTTTTTTGAAAAATGCTTTTCACCTGTGCTTGTCTCGATCACAAATAAACCATCTTTCTTCGTTACTAAATCCACCTTTGTATTTAAGCAAACAGTTGGATTAAATGTTAAGCCTTGTTCTATTAGATTTTCAATCACTTTTTGAGCAGGTGTAGCGGTTAAACCACCAATATCCCAAATGATTTTTTCAGGATAGACATGCAATTTCCCACCTAAAGTAGGTTTATATTCAATAATTTTCGTTTTTAAGTCTCGTAAACCTGCGTAAAATGCGCTATAAAGTCCACTTGGTCCGCCACCGATAATCGTAATATCATAGATGTTATCCATTCAAAACACTCCTATCTAATTTATCCAAAGTCTTCAGCTACAAGGGTTTGGTTTTTACACATGCCAAATTTATTATGATGTCGTCCAATTGGTACTACACATGGAGATTCTGATATCGGATCTTGTATGACCATACAATCGAGACCAAAAATATCTTTGATTAATGAACTTGTAATGACTTCAACTGGTGTGCCTTCCGCAATGAGTTTGCCTTTGTGTAGCGCAAAAATATGGTCTGCATAACGTGCGGATAGGTTAATATCATGAAGAACCATTACAATCGTTGTACCATATTTTTTATTTAAGTCCGTCAACATATCGAGTATTTCTATTTGATATGTAATATCTAAATACGTTGTCGGCTCATCTAAAAATAGGATATCCGTCTGTTGTGCCAGTGCCATCGCAATCCAAACACGCTGTCGTTGTCCACCAGAAAGCTCATCAATATGGCAATCAGCGAATTCCGTAATATTCATGATTTCCATTGCCTCTGCCACTGCTTCATAATCTTTCTTCGTCCAGCTCTTTAAAAAGGTATGATGCGGAAATCTTCCTCTTCCAACTAAGTCCGCAACGGTAATGCCCTCTGGTACTATCGGGGATTGCGGTAAAAGCCCTAACACACGTGCTAATTGCTTTGGTGGAATTTTATGAATTGGTTTGCCATCTAGTAAAACTTGTCCAGACGTAGGCTTTATTAACCGCGCCATCGTTTTTAACAGCGTCGATTTCCCACACCCATTCGCCCCAATAATAATGCTAATTTCATTGCTGGGAATGGTTACGTCTATGCCATGTAAAATCGTTTTATTGTCATATCCAGCAGTGACATGTTCAGCTTGAAATGTGTGTGTTGGTTTCATTATAGATCTCCCTTTCGATTGATTCGGATTAATAAGTAAATCAAGTAAGGTGCACCGAGAATGCCGGTAATCACTCCTACAGGATATCTAGTAACAAAGGCAAATTGACCAATTAGATCCGCTGCCAGTACTAAAATAATCCCGATTAGACCGGCTGGAATGATATTTGAAAATCCAACACCAACTAATTTCTTTGCAATTGGCCCTGAAAGGAATGCAACAAATGCAATCGGACCTGTTGTCGCTGTAGCTAGCGCAATAATCAGTACTGAGCTGATGATCAGTATGAGCCTTGTCTTATTTGTATCTACACCAAGTGATGTAGCTGCTTGCTCACCTAACTCGAGCATTTCTAATCGTTTACCGAAGAAAATAAGGATCGGCGCAAAAATACAAACTGTCATCATTAGCGGATAAAGAGTCTCCATCTTTGCACCATTTAAGCTACCACTAAGCCACCGCATTGCAGTTGGAATATCGTGCGTTTTACCAATTAACATTAAATACGAAATGAAGGCATTTAACATTGCCTGTATACCGATACCGATTAAAATGAGCCTTCCAATTGAAAACGATGATCCTTTCGACAGCGCATAAATGATTAACACCGTTGCAAGCCCACCCACAACGGAAGCAATCGAAACCATCGTATTGCTCGCCTGCAACACAATGATGCAAAAAACGGCCGCTGCACTTGAGCCAGCTGTTATACCGATGACATTTGGATTCGCTAAAGGATTACGTAGCATCGTTTGAAATATATAGCCCCCAACACCAAAGGCAAATCCTGCAAATACCCCTGCAATCATACGCGGCAAACGGATTGTACCAACGGCAAATGATGCCCCCTTAACTTGTTCACCTAGCAACACGCTGATTACATCTTTTACAGGATAAATCGTATTACCAAGCATAAGCATTGTGCTACAAAGTGCTAACGCAATCACCGCTAATATCGATGTCACGAATAGAAAGCGGCGCCGTCTTCGTAATCTCGAGTTCATTATAGAATTCATTGTTTCATTCATCATAATGCACGCATTTTCGCTTTCATTGTAATTAAAATTAATATTGGCGCCCCAACAAATGCCGTCACGATGCCAACCTCTAGCTCACCAGGACTACCGAGTAGCCTGCCACAAACATCTGAGATTGTTAAAATAATCGCCCCTGAAAGTGCTGATAGTGGGATAACATAGCGTAAATCAGGTCCAATGACGAGTCGAATGAGATGGGTAGCGAGTAAACCAATAAAGCTAATTGGCCCTGCCAATGCCGTTGCAGCACCGCATAATAATACGCCCCCAAATGCTCCAGCAAGTCGAATCGTACCGGTGCGTACGCCTAAACCTGTTGCGACATCCTCTCCTAATGCTAATGCATTTAATGCTGGTGCCGTGATGATGGCTATGACAATTCCTACTATTAAAAAAGGTGCAAATAGAGAAATAGAATCCCAGTTTCCTGCCCCAACACTGCCAACTTGCCAAAACCTAAATTGGTCCATTACATTCGTACGAGGGATCATCACTGCAACGACGAGTGAAGATAGTATTGCACTTGTCGCCGCACCTGCTAAAACGAGTTTAAGAGGTGTAGCACCGCCACTTCCCATCGAACCAATGCCAAATACAAAAATAGCAGTAATAATCGCCCCCGCTATTGCCAGCCAAATATACTGATTTGCCGAACTAATATTGAAAAAGGCGATTCCGCAAACGACAAAAAGAGATGCCCCTGTATTCACACCTAATATACTTGGATCTGCAATAGGATTGCGTGTAACTGATTGCATGAGTGCACCTGAAACACCTAATGCAGCACCACACATCAAACTAAATATCGTCCTCACAATTCTTTGCCGAACTACATTGGCCTCATGAGACTGGGCGTCTGGATGGAATAAACCATCCAGAACATCAGTCCAATCGACCATCCGAGAGCCAAATGCAAGCGAGGCTAAAATACATACTCCGAATAAAATCAGTAGGAGTATGAGAACTTTCGTAAAATTACGTGGAAGAAGTACCTGCTTTTTTTCTGAAACGGATGATATGTTCATGTTATTTCATCTTTTTCGCAACATCTGAGATTAATGATAAGTACTCATCAATTGTATATTGAATTGATAATGGGTTTGGATTGCCCGCGGCTGCTAATGGCGTGTTATCTTCAATAATCACTACAGAACCATTTTGAATTGCCGGTACTTTTCCTAAAATAGGATCAGCTTGAAGTGCTTTTAATGTATTGCCATCACCATAGGCAACAAAGAGCTCTGTATCATTTAACGTATCCGCATTCTCAGCACTTAATTCGATATAGAAGCTAGATTCATCTGTAATTTGGGCTTTAATACCTTCTGGATAAACCATCCCTATTTCTTCAAGGAATTCTCCACGAGGATCCCCTGGTGTGTAAATATAAAACTTTGATAAGTCAGTAACATTGAACATAGCAAACGCAGCTTTTTTCCCTTTAATTTCAGGGTGTTCATTTGCCTTATCTTGAATTAATTTTTCAGTATCAGCAATTAGCTGTTTACCTTCTTCTTCCATACCCATACCTTTCGCGTTGTATAAAATTTGGTCACGCCATGTAATGACCCATGGAATTTCTGGATATGCCACAACAGGAGCAATTTTACTTAACGTATCATATTCTTCCTGTGTAATACCTGAGTATGCTGCAAGAATGACATCTGGATTTGAATCTGCAATCGCTTCGAAATCTAAGCCGTCAGTATCTTGATAAATGTTTGGATTGGCTTCACCAAGTTCTTTTAATTTTTCAGCAGTCCAAGGTAACATACCGCTATCGTCTTGAACACCATAGTTTGCCGCTGAGAAACCTACTGGTACAACGTCTAATGCAAGTGCCACATCATGGTTTGCCCAAGCCACTGTTGCCACACGCTCAGGCTTTTCTTCAATTACAGTTTCGCCAAATGCGTGTTTAATGACGATTGGATACCCAGTTGCTGTTTCTTCTGAATCCGTGTTTTGAGATTTCGATGTATCAGCTTCTTCTGAGCTAGATTCCTTATCTGCACAACCAACAAGTGCAAGAGAAAGAATTGAAATTAATAACATTGCAAAAAACGAAAAATATCGTTTTGAATTCATTTTAAATTCACTCCTCAATCTTTTAATTGATATTGATTATCATTACCAAAATTACTATATATCCTATAAAATAGCTTGTCAATATATAATTCAAAAATATAATATATGGTAATATTGCGCTCGTTATTTAATTTTGAACTAATTTCCCGGTAAATAAAAAAAGACAGCTTTCAACCTTTGAATGTATGTAACACTTTAGTATTTTTGCTGAGTGATTGTTGGAGCGAATCATTTTAATGAGGAAAAGACAGTAGTTTTTAATTGGGGTAGCTAGCATGTTCATTACGATATTGGGTAGTTGGAAGTTATTTCAACACCCCTTCCAAGATTAACAGTGAAAAGGCTATTAATTGATTATATTAAAAGTACACCCTTAGCAGGTTGGAAATTGTTTTTAAAGCTGGGGCTTCAGCAGGTGTGTTCACATACAAACCTGTACTATAATTAAATACGCAGTGAACTAGAGCTAGCCCTTGCAAAGAGCAAAGGCTAGTTTTATTTTTACCTATTTCTTCACGTACGGCTTGCCCCAGTACAAATCGCTATATGAAATCTACTGCACATGGAGAAAATATATTGGTTTTCTAGAAATAAAGCAATTTCCTTAATTCTGAACCTTTTAATCCTCCCCCCTTTCTCTCTGTTGACAATTTAAGAAGATACTAAAAAATCCTTTTATATATTTTTTCTGTATGTAACGGACAATAAATACGCTTTTTATTAAAATTCAACCCGCAATGTAAATTTTTTGTTAAGATGTAAAGTGTATTTATTATTTAAGTAAACTAATGTAAATTCACTATACCTTTTTTTGATTATAAATATGTTTAATATACGATTCACTAACATATATAATTACTATTTCAAAAACGTACACTAAAAAACAGTTGGGAGGATTCCCTTTGTCGAGTAAGCTAAAAGAGTTATATGATATTGAAGCTGCATTAAATGCTACTACCATATTAGCCATAACCGATACGAAAGGTAAGATTATCTTTGCTAACGAGAAATTTTGTGAAATTTCAAAGTATCCTTTAGAAGAATTGATTGGGAAAACGCATAAAATTATAAACTCAGGTTACCATGAACCACAATTTTTCAAAAATTTGTGGCAAACCATTTCCAAGGGGCAAACATGGCGAGGCGAAATTCAAAACAAAACTAAAGACGGGACCCTTTACTGGGTGGATACATACATTATTCCTTTTCTCAATGATCAGGGGCAGCCTTATCAATACGTTTCCATTCGTCACGACATTACAGAACGAAAATTATTAGAGCATAAAATTCAACAGCAACTTATTATCGACTCGATCACGGGTTTACCTAATACGTATTATTTAAAAACGTCGGTCGAAAAGCTAATGATCACGAATGAAGAAATGACATTACTTTGTATCAATGTCGATGATTTTAAAAGTTTTAATGAGAGTTTAGGAAATTTTGAAGCCGATCAGATTTTACGTTCAATCGGTGAAAAATTGGCTGAAATCGTAAAAGGCGAACGAAACATACTAGCCAAAACGTATGGTGATGAATTTGCACTAGTTGTTTTAGGAGATGCTCCATCTGCGCGGGTAGTCATTCAAAAGATATTTAAACTATTTGAAAAGCCCATTAGATATGGAGAGATTGATTATTATATTACGATTTCCATGGGTGCTGTTCATTACCCTACCTATGCAACCTGCTATGAAGAGCTATTTCAACATGCAAATCGTGCCTTGCAACTCGCAAAGTTAAATGGTAAAAATACATTTATCTTCTTTAATGACAGCATCATTGAAGATACGAATCGACGTTTAGAGCTAAAAAATTTACTATATGAAGCTATACAAAATAAACGCTTTACGATGGCTTATCAACCTCAATATAACAATCAAGGCGAATTGACTAGCTTTGAAGCGCTTGTTCGGTGGCATGATCCAATACAAGGAGTTATTTCTCCTGGAGAATTTATCCCGATTGCAGAGCGCACCGGTTTAATCATCCCTTTAGGCTACTTATTATTTGAGCTTGTCTTGCAAGAGTTTCACTCGCTTCAACTAGCCGTTGGGCAGAAAATACAAGTCGCTTTCAACCTTTCACTAAAGCAATTTTTTGATACAAACCTAACGAACCATCTTATTTCTTTATGCGAAGTGTATAAGGTCGATCCACATGATATTAAATTGGAAATCACAGAGAGCGTCGCTGCAACAAATATAGAGAATGTGATTCACATTATTTCTAAGCTTCGGTCATTAGGCATGGAGGTTGCACTAGATGATTATGGTACGGGCTTTTCAAGCTTACAATACTTAAAAGATTTCCAAATTAATTGTATTAAAATTGATCAAAGTTTTGTAAAAGATTTATTAATACATCCTTCAAACAAAGCCATTATTAATAGTACAATTCAGATGGCTCATGAGCTTGGTTTTACCGTACTAGCAGAAGGGGTAGAAACAAAAGAACAATACGATTATTTAAAAAAGAAAGGGTGCGATAGTTTTCAAGGCTATTTTTTAGGGAAGCCACAGCCGTTAAGCTATTATCAACAGGTGCAATAAATCCCTAAAAATAGAGATCACGTTAATTTGAAAAATCCACTTGAAGCATTTTTGGTGATTCCTAATTTTTTATTCTTTGTATTGTTATTTTCAATACTGAAATACTTAAAAGGAGAATTTCCCCTCTTCATGAGGAAATTCTCCTTTCTAATACTAGTAAAACAACCTCATGTAATTCGTGTTCCTCAGACCAAGATTTTGCCTCCAACTTCCTTCAGATTCCACGTCACCTTGGACACCCATACTTTCGGCTAGTGGTTCACATACTCCAACGCCCACAGTGAACTTTCATCACCTAGTTGAGGACATGCCCGGCACCTAAAAAAAGTGCATTTATTTCAATGCACTTTTCGTAAATAGTATTAATTCTTCGTATTGAGCATCGATCTCTTCTTGCGTCGGAGTATCATACAAATATAATTGTTCTGCAGTAGATTCGATTAGCCCTATTAATATTCGGGAAGTGCGTGCACAATCAATATTTTGTCGAATTTCTCCTTTTCTGACTGACTCGTCTAATAACTTATACACCCAATCATAAAATGGAGAATAGATTGACTCCCATTGTTTTAAATGCTCGCTCTGTGCTAAACCTGCATAGAGAACAGCAAATAATTCTTTTTTTTGCTCTGTTATCGAAAAGACAGCTTTTACAAGTTGTTCAATTTTATCATCAAAATCATGTGATAAATCGACGCTTGAGTGGATACCTTTCATAATTTCTTCAACAGCAAATTTTGCGATTTCTGGCATTACCGAAAATTTAGATGGAAAGTATAAATAAAATGTACCTTGCGCTATGCCTGCCGCTTTTACAATGTCAGATATTTTAGTGCTTTCTACCCCCTTTGTCATAAACTGTTCAATCGTTGCTTCAATAATTTTTTGTTTTTTATCCAATGTAATACCACCCCATATTCATTGAATGATTCTCATTCATAGTTACTTTCATCTTAACGAAAATTAAAGGAAAGAACAATGAACATATTCTTTTTCATCTTGATCGATAAGCGAAAAAAAGAGCAAGAAAATATTCTGTGCTCTCTCATCTATTACGAAACATATTTTAACCCGGAAACACCGATCACAATAACAATAACAGCGACAATTCGTCCCATGCTTTTTGATTCTCCAAAAAACAGCATATTAATTAGGACAGCTGCTATCGTACCTATACCGATCCACACTGCATAGGCAATACTAACTTGTAAATAATCAAACGAAGCATATAAAAAGTAAAATGCCCCACTGAATCCAGCGATTAAAATAAATGCGTTTATAAAATTTTTCGTTGTACTAAATTTTTTTAAACCAATTACGCCGACTGTCTCTAAAATAGCTGCTAAAAATACAAATAACCATCCCAATTATGCCGCCTCCTTTTGAAGTTTTCGTTCAGAAATTGTATCCGCAATATTTAACATCATCACCCCAATGACAATTACACATATAAATACAATTTTCATAGCAGTAAAACTCTCATTGAATATAAAAATATCCATTAATGCGGTACCTACTGTACCTGCAGCTGCAAATATGGCATATACCGTACCGGTCGGTAAACCTTCACAAGCTTTAGAAAGAAACCAAAAATCCACAGCAATGATCGGTATTATGATTGCCCAATGCCACCATGTACTAGCAACATTAAAACCAAAAATCCATAATAATTCGCATAAACTGGTCAATACAACATACATCCACGACTTATTCATCTTTAACCTCCTCGTATTACTATTTATTGTTGAAGAATTGTTTACTGTTAACTTAGGGTAACAACCCATAAAATGAATGACGTTCATTCATAATTTATCCTAGATAATTATGAAAGTCAAATTTATAGTTTTAGATTTATTTGATTGGGACAGATTTTAAAATGAATGTACCACTATTGCGGTTTAGAGAAGTTGAGTCGTATGATACACTAAAAATATAATCAGCAATGGCAGGCGTTCAATACTTATACATACTTTCAAAGGAGCAAACACATGGCTGGAAGACAAATTAATCCTAAATTAATTCACGCTTTAACAAATCAAGATCTCGCAACTATTCCACTATCCCCTACGTTTAAATATTTAAAGGGGACGTATGTAAAATCAATTACCGACAATAGAGAAAAAATAATCAGTGGTACGCCGAAAAATGAAGTAATGTTACAGTGTAAACACTGTAACCAAAAAGGCAAATATAACGTTGGAACACTATATATTAATATTGACGAAAAAAATGAAAACACACGAAAGACAGCGCAAAAAATGCAAATGACTGGATATTTTCGTTGTAAGCACTGTAATACCGCTGGAGAATGGGAAGATTCATCGGAGCTCTATATGATGGGTATTGCCGCATTACTAACACCTAACCTTGAAAATAATTTTGTTCAATTTGGCGAAATGCAACTGTTCGATGGAACAAAACCAAAATATTGTACAGATGGAGAAGAACACCTGTTAAATAAAATTGCAGCAGCACCGAACAACGCCTTACTGTGGAATAAACTTGGCAATCTCTATTCTATAGGTGCACGCCCTGAACTAGCAATGGCGGCATTTGAAAAATCAATTGAAATCGACCCCAATCAAACGGAATCACACTTTTCAATGGCTAACATACTCATGGACATTAAAGATTATTCGAATTCTCTGCACCATCTTCATCAAATGATCTTAGCCGCTGAGCATTATAAACATATTGAAGCAAATCATTTAAGAGATTTATTGGCGCACGCCATCTGCTCAAGCTTTATCATTAATGCAGAATCGAAAGGGAGATTACCGGCTCTCCCTACACAAGAACAATTAGACGCCATAGGTAAAGATGTGAATTTGGCTACCGAACAACTTATAGCAGGCATTGAACTTTCATCAGACGACCTTACTTCCTTCTATCCACTCGCCGAAGCCTTTATGGGCAAACGAGCTCAGGAACTTTTAAAGTGAGTGGTGAATTTGTTACTCAAAAATAGGGATGTTGTTCATTGTATAACTACTTGGCACCAAACTTAAACCTACTCATTTCTCAATAAATCAGTAGGTTTATTTTATAATGAACATATTCAAAACCAATAAAACGAATGGTTCTATAAAGATACTATAACTAAAAAGGAGAACTTCCCTCTTCATGAGGAAATTCTCCTTTCTACTAACAGTGAACGTATCGTTACTCTATTGGCTTTAAATCTTCAATCGAGTCGATGTCCATATATGTCGGCACAACAAATCCAGTCTGTGTACCTTTTAAGTTCTCACCTAAATCCACTACGTCTTCCTTATGTTTTTCATAAAAAGAATGGTGTGTTGACGGTAACCAAGGAGCGACAGTGGCATCCGCTTCACCTGTAGCGATTGCTTGGAACATAATGGCCGGATCAACTGGTGTCACGGTGACATCGTAGCCTAATTGTTCTAATACGGCCTCCACCACACTACTTGAAGCCCTTTCTGTATCCCATGGAGTTGAAACGATTTCAATTTCTTTTCCATCTACTTTGTTGATCCCTTCTGTCCATTCATTTACTCTATCTTGGTTTTCTTCTATCCAGTTCATTGCCGCTTCCTCAAAGGAAACGTTTTGTGCATCATACATAACCGCTTCCATATCTTCTGGTTCCCAATAAAATCGATCCAGAATGGTATACGCATCAGGGTAGTCCGTTTCAAAACCTTTACGGACAAGCGTATTGATATTTTCCATTCCACCTAATGTCCCTTTAGGGTCTTCCAAAAATTTTAAATCATATGCCGAGAACTTCCAGTGCGGTGTCCATCCGGTAATAATAATGGGTTCTTCATTTCTAATCGCTTGTTCCAATGAACCTAACATGCCCGCTGTTGAACTTTCTACAAGTTCCCAACCGTGTAAGTTTTCATATTCCTCTAACGTATTTCTTGAAAGCTCCGTTAACCCTGCTCCAGGTTCAATACCTGTGATTTTATAATCTATTTGTTCCCCTATGCTTACAGAATCTCCTGTTGCATTCTCGCTATTTTGATTCCCCTCTTCATCACCACACCCGGTTAATAGTAATGAAACCGCTAACCCGAAAGTGACTCCTACCGACTTGAATTTTATCATTTTTTATATCCCCCTTAATTACAAAACTTAGCTTTTCGATGAAAGACTTTCATCATAAAATTTTACTCAGTCTTAAAAGCAACAACTTAATATTAACAACAGGTTGTTACTTTTGTCAATGAAATCCAGTTTTTTTAATGTGCTAAGAACTTCTACTTGGTAGGGTATTTGATTCAGAAATAGCAAACGTATACTTATATGAAAAATATGTGATTCTTCGTGAAAGCTGATGATTTATAACAAGAGGGAAACTCAAATTTAGCATTCCGCTCGTATCCAGTTTTTAGTCGTATATGTAGTGAAGGCTTACTTATCGACAGGTTTCTTTGTAAATTCAATAATTCATTAAATATAGTGTATAATGCATTTTAAAGGAAGTAACGGTAGCTTAAGTAACGGAATTTTAACTGTAAAATCTGTTTAAGGGGGATGTAACTATGAGTGAAAAAATTACATTTGCGCCAATTAGCTATACTGGTTGGGGTTCGTTAGAGCATTTAGCACAAGAGGTACAACGCTTTAATGCCAAAAAAGCGATTATTGTCACAGATCCATTTTTAAAAAATATGGGTATGACTGATAAAGTAACGAAACCATTAGAAGTATTAGGGTGTGCTTATGAAATTTATACAGATGTTGTACCAGAGCCTCCATTAGCCATTGGTGAAAAGTTAGCGAGTTTCACACGTGAACATCAATTTGATTTAATAATCGGTCTTGGTGGTGGTAGTGCCCTAGATTTAGCAAAGTTAGCGGGCGTTATGGCAACACATGAAGGAAAAGTAGAAGAATACCTAAACTTAACAGGTACAAAAACATTAAATAATAAAGGTCTTGCAACAATCTTAATTCCAACAACAGCAGGAACAGGCTCAGAAATCACAAATATTTCGGTACTCTCTCTTGAAACGACAAAAGACGTTATATCGCACGATTATTTACTAGCTGATGTTGCTATCGTAGATCCACAATTAACGGTGACTGTACCTCCAAAAATTACAGCCGCAACAGGTATTGACGCTCTGACACATGCAGTAGAAGCATATGTATCAGTGAATGCAAGTCCAGTATCCGATGCATTAGCATTGCAAGCCATTCGCTTAATTAGCTCTTCATTACGAACAGCTGTTGAAAATGGTCAGGATAAAGACGCTCGTACAAAAATGAGCTATGGTAGCTATCTTGCTGGTTTAGCCTTTTTCAATGCTGGTGTTGCGGGCGTTCATGCATTAGCGTATCCATTAGGTGGACAATTCCATATTGCACATGGGGATTCAAATGCAGTACTTTTACAATATGTGATGGGTTATATTCGTAGTAGCTGTGAAAAACGTATGAAGGATATTTATGAAGCAATGGGCTTCAGTGCAACGAATTTATCACAAGAAGAAGCCTCTTATGCATGTGTTCATGAATTAAAACGGCTTGTTGCAGATGTAAATATTCCATTAACATTGAAAGGGTTTAATATTCCTGAAAACGCCCTTGATTTATTAACAGAAGACGCAACAAAGCAAACGCGCATTTTAGCCCGTAGTCCCCTCCCATTAGAAAAAGAAGATATTTATACTATTTACCGTGCAGCATTTAACGGTGAAATTGTTGAAAAATAAGTTTTTTTATTATTAAAACTACAAGAAGAGAAGCGAGCAATTCCTTATTCTAGGGGTGCCTGCTTCTCTATTTAATTGCTTTTATAATCGATAATGATAAACCTAATTAATAAAGATGTAGATTTATAATAAAGACTACTAACATTTATTTGAAATGAAATTTTTCTTAAGTTTACACTTATGTGGCTTCAGCTCCGAGTAACATGATGTTGCTCATAAAGGCGGTACCACAGGACGTGGTGATCTTGGCTTTTGTTCTTGAGTCACAGAAAGCTTTGCTCTGTAGTGAAAGGGCTCCCGTCTTGACCTAGCAACATTTCTATTTTCAACTCTAAAACTGGTTAACAACTCATTAGTTTTCCATAAACAATTGCAATTGCTCACTTTTAATCGCTTCACCTGCTGCTTCGTCATGGTCTTGAAATAATGCATAATGCACTGTTTTCTTTGTTTCCACAATAAGCTTATCGACACCAACCGCTGAACGAAGACGGCAACTATAAACTACTGGGAAATAGTCATGTAAAAACTTTCCTTCTACATGGGCGGTTAACGCGATAATTTGGAAGCCAAGTTGCTGGGCAATGAAAAATACAGGGCTTAATACGTGATCGCTCGATGCCTTGCCGAACGGGTTATCTAAAATAACAGTACGCGACTTCTGTTTCGATGAAATGAACTGACGCTTTTCAGCCACGTAATTAAGTAAGCCTAAAAACAGCGCCATATTTTTACTCCATTTTTCCCCACCAGACCATGCATTGGAACGACTCCACGTTTCATAACCTTTCGCAATACGGTTATCGTTCATCACTTTTCGGCAAGCAATACGCCATTCTTTATTTTGAGTAATGTAGCGCAATAATTGCACCGTACTTAGCCACTCTTCTAACTGTTTACGTACTTTTTGTTGGCTTTCCTGCTCATCCGGCGTGCGCTTTTCGATTTGCTCAAGCTGCTCCATAATCCAGTCCAAACGTGCGCGAATTTGTGCATGCCCTTCCTCCTCGCTCCATTCCGGAATCGTAAAACGATAAATGAGCACGTCCTCACCATCCACCTGCACTTTCGTTTTGCGAGGAATAAGCTTTAATTCATCCACGACTTTGCGTAAATGGACATGAATATGCTGAATGAAATGCACTAAATTTTCATCATGCTTTTTAATATCCTCTTCCGTATATTGACGGCTCATATGGATCGTTTTGTCCATATTATGTTGGTGCTGCACGATGTCCTCATACGTTTGCTTGGATTTAATGCCATCAATAATTGTATTGCGTAAACGAACTTCCGACACTTCTTGCTGGCAAAATTGTAAAAATGCCTCTTTTTCATTGTTCGTCATCTCGCGTTGACGATTGACTTGCGAAGCTACATCATCCAGCTGTTTCATGCATGACTGAATAAAATCATCTTGACGGTACATAAAATCATTTTCTTCCTCAATTGTTAACGTTGCTAGCGTTATATGTGGGGCTAAAAAGCTATGTTTCGCATCGGAAACGAGCATTTTTTGTGCTGTTTCTTGCAGTTGTTGACGCTGCTTGGACACCGTATTTTTTGATTGCGTAAGCTGATTTTGTTGTAGCTGTAATCGCTTGTTCTCTTGCTGTAGCTGATAGAGAACAGTAGCAAGTGGATCGGTGAACTTAAACGGGGCTTCAATTTCATTCATTTTCAATTCTAAAGCCCCTTCAACTTTTGCTTTCTCTGTAGAGGCTTCAGTGTATTGATTTGAAACTAAAGCAAAATCACTTTCCAACCCTTTAATGCTTTTCGGTAAAGAAATTAACAGCTCCCCTATATTCACTGGTAATGGCAGTTGCTTATCAATCTCACTATACTCAGCTAATAGCTGTTCCATCTGTTGTTGACAGCGTGTACTTTGCTGCTTTTGCTGAACAATTAATTGCTCTTTCGACTGGCGATCTGATGCAAAGCCTTTAATTTGATTATCTAAATTATAGTATTGCTGTGCTAGCACATCATAATCCGTTTCCGTAAAAACTGGCACAGCATCCTTTACTTCTTCATATAAATGACGCTTCGCTTGTAAAATTTGATAATTGCTGTTGATGCTCGCTAAAGCATCTTTCGCTTCCTCAAATTGTTCAGCTGCCTCGTTACATTGCTGTTGAAGTTGGTTCAGCTCGACTGTTTTCAAATTGTAATTATCGTTTTCTAAATTCATCTGCTGCTGTAGCTGTTGAATTGCTTTTACTACCTTCTCATATTCCAACACTTGTTTGAGTTTATCGTGATAATAGTTGTGTTGCTCTTTATTGTGGTCAATTTTTAAACGAATTTGCTGTAATGTTTCATCTGCTTGTTTGACGAAACCTTGCGCGTCATTTCGTTGTTTATTTGTTTCATATGTTTGTACTTGTAGCTCTTTCAAACCTTTTTCAAGCTGTTGGAAATGAGCAAATGGATATTGTGTATAGAATTGTTGTAATTGTTGCAGCAACTGGGCTACGTTCGCACGTTCAGCTTCTAGCCGTTTACGCTCTTGTTCTATTTTGGTCGCGTGCTGCTGTGCTTGCTGCTGCCAATTTGTAAATGCTTCTGAATCGCTTAATTGCTGCCATAAAGCAGGCTCCAACAAGGCATTTGGTGGTTCTATTTCACCTTTACTAATCGCAATAGCCTGGGATAACGACCAAACTTGAATGGGGTACGTTAAATATTCGGCTACACGTAGCACCTTTTGCTCAAGCGCTTCTTTCTCATCATCTGTCGTAATCAGTGTAATGGCAAGCAACGCCTGATTGAGCTTTATAGTTTCATCGTTCATGGCATATTCAATCGCAGTTTCTAAATACGAAAATTGCTGGTTCCAGCTCGGCAATTGTTTTGCAATATACGGATCTGCAAAAAACGTCTGCTGCTCACCGTAATCATCAACATGTCGAAGGGCAAGTCGCTCCTCGTGTAGCTTATCCGCATATAGACGCTCTTTTTTCTCAAGCATTTGCGTTAGCTGCTGTGTAATTGAAGCTTCTTTCGAATATAAATTCGTTTCAACTGTTATTTTTGAAAGATAGGTCATCAGCTGCTGCAATATTTTTTGTTCATGTTGAGCGATTACGTTCAATTTTTCTCTAATCGTAGATTCTTTCTCTTTTAACTGTAATAGCACGTTCGATAAAGCTGTAACACGCTCGGCATACTGCTCTTTTTTATCGGTTAATTCACTTTGTTCATTTTGAAAACGAACATTTAGGTCGTCCAACTGCTGTTCCTGTTGCGTCCATTGTTGACGTAATTCCGCTAATGGCTGTTGTTTTTGCACATCGTCATCAAATAAGTATTTAGCCATTGCTTCGCTTTGCTCTTCCGACATTGATATGCGTTCTTGCAAGCGGATTAATTCATTATCAATCTCGGTCACTACTCGTTTTAGTTCTGCTGTTCGATCTAAATGCTCTTGATATAATTTTTCACTTTGTCTTACTGTCAATTGCGCTGCTTGAACCTGCTTATCAAAACGCTGTTGCTCGCTTAACTGATTGCCACGAATGGCCGCTTTCACGTCATCTAATTGTTGCAATAAGTCCGTATTGGAAAGCTGCTCGTCTATTTTTCGCAGTTCACCCTCGTAAAGCTGCACTAGCTGCTCGGACTGTATCAACAAATGCTGTTCGTTCGTATATTTTAAATTTGCCAAATAGAGCGCGTTATCATCGATGTTCGTTTGTACCGACTGCTTTTGCCGTGCTAACTGTTGTTCGCGTTCCGTTAAACCGATTAACTTCTCTTGAATGACCGCAATTTCGTAGCTTTTTTCTTTGAAGTTCAGATGTTGCAGTTGCTGCTCGAGCTGCTGTTGACGATCGTTTAATTGCCCCGACTTTTCTTCATTTTGAGCTATTAAGTTCTTTAGCTGCGCATCAAGTTTTTTCGCCAGTTGCTTCACTGCTTCATAGTCCAATTGTTTTTCATGTAAAGACGCCACAACATCGACATAGCGAGCGAGTCGTTTTTGAATAGCTTCATATTCTTTTAACTGCGCTGTTAATTGTTTAAACAGTTGGAACTTGTCACGGTGCTTTTCAAAAATATCGACAAACTTATTTTTTTCAAATGATGCGATCGATTGTTCGACCGTTGGGATCAGTAGTTTTTCGTATAACGCCTTTTCTGTCGGACATGCTGCAAAAAACTCTTCTACATCGCCCTCAGCTGAATTGATTGTATTAATGCTTTTCCATTCATCTGAAATAATTTGAAAGTTTTTTTCTATATATTCTGTATAACTTGAAATGGTCGCAAACGTCTGAGCAGACATCGATTGCTGACTCATCATCGAATAATACTCTTTCATTTCTGCATGACTAGCAATGCGTTTTTGATTGTTCGTCGTCTTATGCGTAAATGGTAAGTTTTCAATACGATGCGCGTCATTTGGACCGTATTCATACACATAACGATAAGAGTCGATTCCGTTTTGGTGCGGGAAAATGGTAATTGCGGTTAATGCATAAATTCGTGGGCGATCATTTTTAATCCACTCAATGGCAATATGTGCTGGACCATCATCAAATACTAACGTTTCTTTGATTTTACGATTCGCAAGAGAGGTGTGTGGTAAAATCGCCTGCAATGCCGCCTGAATAAATACCGTTTTACCACCACCATTTTCTAACACAATCGCACTATTTTCTCCGTGAAAATGAAAAATCTCATCTGTATAGCGTTTATTTCCACCCTCATAAACAACGTTCGAAAAGCGGATTTTAGAGATGATTGGCATCGGTATCCTCCTCTTTCGGCTGTAAGTCATATAAAAACTGTAAAATTTTATTGTTATGCTCTAAATTCATGAAGTAGCGCTGAACAATCGTTTGCGCCTTCTCCGTTAACGCTACCTCATCATTTCCGATATCTGTAATCACGTCTTCTTTTACTAAAAAGTTTTTCGCTGTATGAATAAAACTTAAGCGACTTAGCGTTTGCCCTTTTTGACTTTTCGCCGATTCTTTAATATCATCCAAGGCGTTCCATTTTTCTAAAATCGATAGCCAATTGTACGAATGCTCTTTTTCTAATTCCTTTAACCGTTCATCTGGATGCTGTGCTAGTACGTCGATTCGTTCATTTACAGCCTCTACCCAACGCGATAACGTTAAAAAGTGAATCGTCGGCTCCTTCGTAAAATAACTGTTATAAAATTCACCGAGCAATACAATGGTCGAAAAATACAATAAATATAAATCTCCATTCGTTGCATTGGCCTTTAAATACGTTTTTCGTAAATATTCATTGTTAACGTGAAACGGTGAATTCATCGCTTTCGGTACCATATATAACTGATTCGCTGCAACAAAAAGCACACACTCCACCATATCTGCATATTGATCTAACAATGTGTACACTTCATTATTAGACATGTAAAGTTGATAATCTTCACCTGCCAACACACCTTGTCGCGCTAACTTTGTATATAGTTCAAATGCCTTCATAACATTATTCGCTTCATAGAACATCTCTTGTTTCACCCCGTTTTGTAATGCGCATATTTTGAATCGTAAATCGTTCGGTCACGTGTAAAATGTCGGGCAACTCTACAATGTCTAATGCCACACCATCTAAAATACGATGCAATGTGGACCATAAATACGCCTCTTCCTTCACCTCATTCTGTATCTCAATCGGCGAGCGTTGGTGTAGTAATAGAAAGAAGTCGTAGACGAAACGCGACTGTAACAGTGGTGCTAGCTGTTCATCTTGTTGTAGTTGATCAAACCATTGCTGTAACGTAATTTCTTCTTGCTGCTGCAATGCTTTTAACAGTAGCTTTAACACGACTGAATAAAATTCAACCATCTGCTGTTTTTGCAGATTTTCCTCTTGTTCATCGATTTCAAGCAATGTCGGAATGTCTTTTTCAACACGTTCCTCGTAAATATTTTGTTTGTCAAATATCGAAAAAAGCGACCACTGCTGCTGCTCGTCCACCTGTAAAAACGGTACAACCATCGCCTTTAACACGTCAACCGGTAGTGGATAGGAAATAATGCGTGCCGTTACGTCCAAATCAAAGTTGAACGATTCAACACCAATGTAATAGAGCGCTTCCTTCGCTGCCTCCAATGCCGTCGTTTGCAGCTCAATACTTTTCTGCAATAATGTCGTATGATACGCATGAACACTTTCTAACTCATAAGAAATCGTTAACACTAAATTGTAGGCATCTATCTCTTTTTTTGACGTATCTTTGTAATACAAACGGTCTTTCGCCTCTAGCACAAATTGCTGTAGCTCATTAAACTCGTCATTTTCATATTTCAAGCGAAATGAAATATCCTCCACCAGCTTCTCATAGCGGGAAAATACTTCGTTCGAAATAATATTACGACGAATTTCATGCTGCAATCGACTTAATTGCTCTTCAATCGATTCAACCGCAACACGCATTTCATTGATTTGACGCAATGCCCCTTTAAACTCGCCCTTTTCAAGCTGCTTGCGTAGCACTAGCTGACTAATCGACAGCTGAAATTCACTATAAAATTCCTTCGTCGCAAACACTAGCTCCAGCCCATGCTCATCTAATACGTAAAACTGCTCATTCGTTGCGGCATTAAATGCACTCGCCTTTAAATACTGATAGGATACCGTATCCATTTGCCCTGTTTCCCAGTTGTAATACTCTGCCGTTTTCACTTTTCCTGTACCTGGTCGAAACGTTTCGATAATCGAACGCGCTAGCCCATCATATTCTTCCTTGGTAACATCCATTGTCTCTGCCGTTGCACTATGTAAAAATTCCGATAACTGCTTTTTACCAACTTTCGTATTCCGCATAATTTTCTGTTCAAAAAAATAAAGCAGCGTCAGTAAACCGAGACCACGCATATCAATCGGTACATTTTGCCGGTCCTTCTTTTGCATCGCCGATAATTTATTCAATGGCTCAAACAACAATAATCTGCTATAACGTTCTCCATAGCCTTGCATAATATCTTTTACGTCCAAAGCCAATGCCTCCATATATGCTGTAATTCATGTGCCTTTAATGCTTCCTGCGGATAATAACAACCATTTACTAATAGCTGGTTGATTTGTTGTTGTTCCTGTGGATCAAAATAGGCTAGAAACGCCTCAATTGCGGCTGGGTTTTGTTGCTGATAGTCTTTCCCCTTCGCTGCTACCTGCTGCAAACAAGCTTTGTAAAACGGTAAAGCTGGAACGACATTTATTTTTTGTCGCAATAAAAACCAAATTGATATTCCTTCAGCATCGACATCTCCAAAATAATAGAAACGCACTTGCTCATAATCGAGCGGCAATTGGTCCTGTAATACTTGAATTGTGCCATTAATGGCATTGCCTTGCCCATATAATAATGCCGTAAAATCGCCGTCCCTTAACGCTGGCAATAAACTATAAAACGTCGCCTTATTTTCAACGATTAGCAATTTATGTACTTCATTTTGTAAAGCGATTGGATTAATGGCAAAACTGACCGGATCGGCTATCGGCCAAATCTCTAATAAGTCCCATATTTTAACCCGCTCTAAAAGTTTTTTACCACCTTGATCGGTTATATATTTTTCATCGTGAAATATTTCAAAGGAACGTTCTTGGGCGAGGGCTTTCGTTTTTGGTAGTGATTTTTTTAGCAAATAATCATTTAAAAGTAGTAATGCAGGTAAGTCTTGCTGAAGCTGCTGAGATGTTTTCGTTAAATAATATTCAATCCATATCGCAGGATGAAATGTTTTCTTCAGCTGTTTAATCTGCTCCCGAACATCCTGGCGAGCAATAGCTTTATTAATTTTATAACTATTAGCAAGCGCAGGCTGCTTCCCATTCATGCTAGACGACTTAACGGGCAATAATATTTGCTGTTGCTCAAATCCTAAAATAAGCTGTGCAAATTGCTCATACTGCAACGTCGGACACTGCTCCGCTAACTGTAAAACTGAAATCTTCGACAACTTATACTGACTTAAAAATTCTTTAAGCTTGTCTTGCATCACCGCTCACCTCTCTTTGTTCGAAACCATTCTGCAACCATATACAATGCCGCAGATGATTGATGCCCGTATCTCTTCGCTCGAAAATCAGGGTATTTATTAAATAATTTTATCATATTTGGAGGTTGGATTAGTAATACGCTTATGAAATGGATTTTTAAAAAAAAAACCTCTAAAATCTCACTAATCGTAAAGGGGTTTTGACGTTCATTGAATTTCAATAAACTCGTATTATTGAGATGGTGGGTATTCATTATATATAACAGACAAACCTTATTATATCAACGTTTGAAGGACTTTTTTGAGGGTCAAAAATAGCTCTTACAAAGGAATTAATAAGGTTTGATAAAAATGCTTACGGAGACTTTTGAATATCGCGAACCTAAAAGCCAGTAATTCAAACCTTTAGGTAGAGCTTGGGTCTATTGTGTAAGAACCAAGCCCGCTGAAGATCTAAGTCAAGCCAGTTTAACTTTGTCATACACGGTTGTTCACACTTAGCTTTAAATTTAACGTATTATCTACTACGCAACAGATGACTTAAAAATGTTCAAGAACCATAAAAGGCAATCACTCAGTACGTGTTGAGTGATTGCCTTTTGATTTATGGCGAATTGTCTAGCTCGCATCAAAATGAAAATCTTCTCAATGAGAAGGGATAGCATGCTAACGTGACAAATCCTACTTTTCTACTTTTGGTTTCTTCATCTTCCGTACTTCAAGCGACATGTCCCTATACATCGAAAGCATCATGAGAATCATGATGAACGAAAATGGAAAGGCCGATATAATGAGTGCATTTTGCAATGACGTCAATCCATCCGCAGAAAGCAAAATGATGGCGATTAACGATTGGGAAATACCCCATGTTAGCTTCACTCTATTTGGCGGATATAAGGAGCCATTTGTTGTTTGCATACCAAGAACAAAGGTAGCTGAGTCCGCAGAAGTGATAAAGAAGGTTCCGACTAGAATTATGGCAATAATGGATAACAACATAGACCATGGTAACTCATTAAATACAGCAAAGAGTATTTCTTCTGTAGCTAAACCGGTTAAATCCGTTACTTTTTGTTGAATATTCATGGCTGTAGAGCCGAATGCAGCAAACCAAAAAAAGCTGACAAGAGATGGAATGAGCAATACCCCAATTAAAAATTCCCGTATGGTACGTCCCTTAGAGACACGTGCAATGAATATACCGACGAAAGGTGACCACGAAATCCACCAAGCCCAGTAAAAAATTGTCCAACCATTAATCCAGTCACGATTGGTTTCATCCAATGGAGAGGCACGAAAACTCATCTGGATAATATTTTGGAAATAACCACCAATTGAATCCGTGAACATATTGAAAATCAATATAGTTGGTCCTAGAATGATAACAAGGATGAGTAATATTAATGCTAAAATCATGTTCGTGTTCGATAAATACTTCATCCCTTTACTTAGCCCTGACCAAGTGGATATTAAGAACAACACAGAAACCACTGTAATAATCGCCACTTGTATCCAATACGTATTGTCAATACCAAATACGTAGGATAATCCCCCATTAATTTGAACAGCACCAAAGCCAAGTGTTGTGGCTACTCCCACAACCGTTGCAAAAACTGCTAAGACATCTATCAGAACACCCCAGCGTCCATTCATTTTGTCTCCAAATATCGGCTTCAATGTTGCTGAAATTAATCCAGGCTCCCCTTTACGGAACTGGAAGTAAGCGAGTGCTAACGCTACGACTGCATAGATGGCCCAAGCGTGCAGTCCCCAGTGGAAAAATGTATAACGCATCGATTCACGGAAAGCCAATGCGGTACCTGGTTCTGCAGTGGCTGGGTTAATTGCATAATGAGACAGTGGCTCTGCAGCACCCCAAAACACAAGTCCGATACCCATCCCTGCTGAAAATAGCATGGCAAACCAAGTAAGATGAGAATACTCTGGTCGATCTGTATCTTTTCCTAAGCGTATTTTCCCAAATGGACTTACAATCACGATTAAAGTGAATACTACTATAATCGTAACAATCAACAAATAGTACCAGCCAAATGCGGTAGTTATAAAAGCTCGAACATTGCCTGTAACTTCTTCAAAAGTTGCTGGAGCCAATGTCGCAAAACCTACTGCTAATACAACAAGCAGTAGCGTAATCCAAAATACATTTGTAATTTTCTTCATGTTTCCCCCTTAAAGTTCTCTTTTTGACACTTCAGTTCTAAACCTAACAGAAAATTAAAGGGGATGTCAAATGGACTAGACTTTCCTATTAACCTTTTACACAAAAAGGTATTTATATATTCCTTTAAGCATATATAAAAATCGATAGCCTTAGGCATAAAAAAGCGATTCTTAACGAATTTTGCTCGAATAAGAATCGCCATAAAAAAATTAGAGTGCCTCTTGAATTGTTTTTTTAATAGAATATAAGCATATATAAACAGCCATTACGATGAAGCATCGTGCACCGGGTGTAGAAACAATCCAGACAATTAACTATAATTCAAACTTCTTTTTAACCTAATGTTGTAATGCTGTACTCCATCTATATCTCTAATATATTTTTTTATTGTATCAGAATCTATCTTATTATCCGTACCCTTATCCAGCTTCTATAAATATTATCTAACTTGTTCGATTACTTTCTAATCTAATTCTGTGACTTTCTTTATATTTGGAGTTACCAAAGGGAAACTTCAAAGCTTGCTATTAGTCTATAAGTTAATCACCTGATTCCTGAAGCGCTTGTTTAGCTAAAGGCAACAGTTCATCCAGTTCAGACTTCGTAAATAAATCCTGGTCAACTTCTCTTTTTCCTGTATGTTCTAAATCATCAATAGCATTATGATAATCTTCTTCTAATGTCACGCGTGTTGATTTACCTTTTATTGTTAAGTAGAGTGTTAGAATACGTTGATTTCCGCTCCATTCGGCTCGCTTTCCACGGGCATGGCCTCAGCCTCCTCGTCGCTCGTACCTCGCTCCTGCGGGGTCTTCAGCTCATGCTATTCCCGTAGGAGTCTCGCCGATTCCGCTTCAATCAACTGGCAAGTCATTTTTGATTACGTTTTTGCTAAAGAAACACGCTTATATATAGGAAATATTTTGATAATCAACACACCTGTTCTAATGTACTAATGTCATCCCTTAAAGAATACTTTGCACTAATATCATCTATCTGATGAATAAAATTTCTTAAATATCTTGCTTCTATAATATTTCAAAATAAACATTTAATAACTTCGGTGTTTTATAATCTATTATCTTTTTTAACTTATCAAATGCATATTTATAACACTTGCTTTTATCTTATTATTCTTTACGTTACTGTTTATCTGGCTTAAAACTAAAGCTGCAGACGATCATTTTAATGCACATAGCAGTTCTCCCCCTATCAGTACTAATTACAAAGCCATCTACTTCATGTATGGCGTAATGATCTATACCTTTGTTCTTTATTTACTTTTAGCATTTGTACGCACGATTAAGGTACTAATGATTGAACATTAATAGTGTCTATATACAGTTAATGTAAAAATATACCATTAACTATATTTGCATTCCATTTATGGATGGTATACCCTAGTATATAGACATTCTATTTTCAAAGAAAGTCAATATATATAAGGGGTGCATTAAACATGGCAAAAAAAATCAAGAAAAACAAAATTGAAGAAGCAGTATTAGAAAAGAAAGCGAAGAAAAAAGCTGACAAAAAGAAAATTGAGAAAAAGTTAGAGAAGAAAAAAGCTGAGAAGAAGGCTAACAAGAAAGTAACTAGCAAAAAATCAAAGAAAAAGAACAACAAGAAAGCAGCTTAACAACATAAGAAAAGCGCAAGCGCCCTCTCTAGCCCCGACATGCGTTGGAGAAAGGCTCACAGTGTGCTTGCCACACGAAGAGACTTTCGAAACGTCACGAGGGGCTGGTCCGCTTGCGCTAGACACTCTTTAAACTAGAAAAAGTTTATACTTTCTTATCTTTTAATAAAACAGCTGGAGAAATACGATTCAATTTCTCCAGCTGCTTTTAAAGTAATATCCCGCTACAATAGACCCGCTTTCTCTAAAAACTCACGTGCCACCTTTTCTAGATTTTTACCTTCTACGTTAACTTGATAATTCATTTCACGCATTTCATCATCCGTTATTTTACCCGCTAGTTTATTTAACGCTAGTTCTAGTTCTGGATACTTTTCTAATGTTTCTGCTCTTACTAATGGTGCGCCTTGATATGGTGGGAATAGCTGTTGATCGTCAGCTAACACAGTTAAATTATATTGCCAAATTTCACTGTCTGTTGAATAGGCATCTAATAACTGAATATCGCCTGTATCAATAGCTTGATATCTTAACTTCGGTTCCATTGTTTTTATATGATCGATTGTAATGCCATAGAGCTTTTGTATACCCAAATAACCATCTTCTCGATCATTAAACTCAAGTGTAAACCCTGCTTTAATGGATTCTTGAATAGCTTTAATATCCGAAATAGTATTCAATTGATAGGTTTCGGCCATTTCTTTTGAAACAGCTAGTGCATAGGTGTTGTTATACTTCATAGGGCTAAGCATCACCATATCAAATTTCTCCAACATCCCTGCTCTAGCCTGCTCATACACATCTTCTTCATTATTATTAACAGCTTCCTCTTTTAAAAACTCTGAAATGGCTGTACCCGTAAATTCTGGGTAAATATCGATACTGCCGGATTTTAGTGCGTTAAATACAAATGAAGTTTTACCAAGGCCAGGCTTTAATTGAACGGTTAAGTCCGTCTCATTTTCAATCAGTAATTTATACATATTAATCAGAATTTCGGGCTCTGATCCAAGTTTACCAGCAATCACAATCTCGTCTTTTTCATTGACGTTTACTAGTGGTGCAACAATCATCAGTATTGCCGCCACACTAATTGCACTTAATGTGATGACTGATTTTTTAAAGGAAAGTGATTCGAGCTTTTTAAGTAAAAAATCAAACATTAATGCTAAACACGCAGCAGGCACAGCCCCTAATATAATGAGTGAAGGATTATTACGATCAATTCCAAGTAAAATGATATCCCCTAATCCACCAGCACCGATTAACGCAGCTAGTGTTGCTGTACCTACTATTAAGACCATAGCTGTCCTAATCCCTGCCATCATCACAGGCATAGCAAGTGGAAGTTCCACCTTCACTAGCCTTTTCCATGTGTTCATCCCCATCGCTGTAGCCGCTTCTTTAAGCGAAGCATCCACTTCATTTATGCCAGTGAATGTATTTCGTAAAATCGGTAAAAGCGCATAGACAACTAAAGCAATGATAGCAGGCACCTTCCCAATGCCAAACAACGGTATTAACAAACCGAGTAACGCTAACGAAGGAATGGTTTGTAAAACAGCACTAATACCAATAATGCTTTCTGCAATTTTCTTCTTTTTCGTTAAATAGATTCCTAGAGGAATTGCAATGGCAACGGCAAAAAATAATGCAATAAATGAAATCTGCACATGTTCTAGTAAAGAGGCTACTAGTTGTCCTTTACGTTCATTAAAAACATCCATAAAATTAGTCATTCGAATCCTCCTCTTTCTAAGGATTCTGTAGAACTTTGGTTATGGAAAGTATGCTCGTTCACTCCTATAAACTCTCGAACAAAATCATTCACTGGATTTTGGATGATTTCTTGAGGCGTACCAATTTGCACAATTCCCCCATCCTTCATCACACAAATCCGATTAGCTAATTTTAATGCCTCTTGCATATCATGCGAAACAAAAACAATGGTTTTTTGTATTGAACGTTGAAGTTCAAGAAGGTCATCTTGTAATTTCGTCCGACTAATCGGATCTAGCGCACTAAATGGCTCGTCCATTAAAACAATTTCCGGGTCAGCTGCTAATGCACGAATGACCCCAACTCTTTGTTGCTCTCCACCAGAAAGTTCATTCGGTTTCCGTTGGCTATATTGATCGGCATCAAGCCCCACCATCTCGAGTAACGCTCGAACCCGACGCTGGATATCTTCATGCCGCCACTTTTTCAACTCCGGCACAATCGATATATTCTCTTCAATCGTCATATGCGGAAATAGCGCTATTTGCTGCAGCACATAGCCAATATTCCAGCGTAATTCATGGATGTTATAATCACTTATTCTCTGTCCGTTAATTCGTATCGTTCCTTCAGTCAAAGGAATTAAACGATTTATCATTTTTAGTAAGGTTGTTTTTCCACAACCACTAGGACCAATGATGACTAAGATTTCCCCTTTATTAATTTCAAGATTAATGCGATTCACTGCAATCTGGTTATTCTCGTAATTTTTAGTGACATTCTCAAATACGATCATTGTGAAAACCCCTTTTACTGGCGTCTGCAAGATTTTTTATTGTGAACGCTTGATAGCACCCTGTACATAAAATATGCACTAGATCTCCTCCCAATCATTTACTCCTATCTGTTCTCCAAAAATATAATAATAAGTAGTAAGTTCGATTAATGTAGACTTTTCCCTATTTTAACCTTTTCACTTCCAAATTACATTCTATTCCTATCCCTTCGCTTTATGCTCATATGCACACGTTTTTGAATATTAGAAAAATGTTTAAATATGGTTGTTAGAATTTTTTTTTGAAATAAACACCGAATGAAATTCTATAAAAGCGCGAAAAGTTCACTTTCCATTCGAGGAGGACGTGCATGAAAAAAATAATCTTAGTATTAACAGAAACACTCGCACTGACCTAATAAAATGTGACAAATAAAAACACCTTTCGTTGAAGTATCGGGGATTACCCAATACTTATTAACGAAGGTGTTTTTCATTGAAGACTTAGGATTACGGTCTTTTTTAAATCTGTTGATTCCTATGTCTGGGGACCGCGGGTATTGTACTAATAAAAACTATAAAGCTTATAATCTTTCATTAACAACACCCCTTAAACCTCTCAATATCCGCCTTTGAGTTCCCTTCTATAGATCTCTCTTGATAATTGATAACCATTATTCACCTCTTCGCAACCCCCAAACCCGCTTTTGCTCGGATACGGTAAGGTTTTGCTCCCATCGGTTTGTTTTGCTCGGATGCAGCGACTTTTTGCTCGGATACCTTAGCTTTTTGACCGTTCAACGCGCGCTTTTGCTCGGATACGGCAAGGTTTTGCTCCCATCGGTTTGTTTTGCTCGGATGCAGCGACTTTTTGCTCGGATACCTTAGCTTTTTGACCGTTCACCGCGTGCTTTTGCTCGGATACGGCAAGGTTTTGCTCCCATCGGTTTGTTTTGCTCGGATGCATCGATTTTTTGCTCGGATACCTTAGCTTTTTGACCGTTCAACGCGCGCTTTTGCTCGGATACGGCAAGGTTTTGCTCCCATCGGTTTGTTTTGCTCGGATGCAGCGACTTTTTGCTCGGATACCTCAGCTTTTTGACCGTTCAACGCGTACTTTTGCTCGGATACGGCAAGGTTTTGCTCCCACCGGTTTGTTTTGACCGTTCAATGTCGACAGTTTTAAGATGATTTATATATGACTAATATCTGAATTTGGAAATAGAAAAATTCAGATTTTCTGCCAGAGAGGAAAGGCCGTTTGCTGATTGGGATATTTCTTCCATAGCTGCTAGCTGTTCTTCTGCAGATACTGCTACTTCTTCTGATTTTACTGCGTTTCCTTGTGCTGCAATGACTACATCATTTGCACTAGCCATGATTTCCTGGATTGCAGCTGACATTTCTTGAACAGTTGCTGAAACATCCTCCATCTGCGGAGTGATTTCCTTTGTTCCCTGAATAATCTGGTTGAATTTTTCAATTGCTTTATTGGAAACTGTTACGCCAGCATGCACATCATTTGTCACACGAACCATCGTTTGTACCGTACTTTCTGTATCTTTTTGGATTCTACTTACAATTTTATGAATTTCTTGTGCAGAGGTTTGAGATTGTTCGGCAAGTTTCCGTACTTCACCCGCCACCACTGCAAATCCTTTGCCGTGTTCACCAGCTCTAGCTGCCTCGATTGCAGCATTTAATGCAAGAAGATTCGTTTGATCGGCTATACCCGTGATGACATTCAGTATGGAACTCACTTCTTTAGAACTTTCATACAAAGATTGTATCGTTGTATTTGATTCCATTACAGACTGATTGATAGACTCCATTTGGTTCACTGTGTCCCTAACAGCTGTACCTCCTTCTTCTGCTTGTGCTATGGTATGGCGAGATAATTCTGAAACTACCGTTGAATTATTCGCAATTCTCATTGCCCCCTCCGAAACTTCTTCTAACGCTTTAGCTGTATTATCTACCCCTGTCTTTTGCTTATCAGCATTACTTGCCACTTCTTGAATAGAAACTGCTACTTGCCCAGTGGCAGCGCTGGTTTCTTCAGCACTTGCTGATAATTCTTCTGCTGAGGATGCTACTTGTTCTGCACTTTCTGCAACCTTGTAAACTAATTCTCGAAGGCTTTCTTGCATATCATTGAATGCATGTCCTAATTGACCGATTGCATCATTTGATCTCACCTGAATCTGCTCGGTTAAATCGCCTTGACTAATGGTAACCGCTTTTTCCTTCAATTCGTTTATAGGTATAATGATGGATTTGATAACAAAGAAAATCACTACCGCTCCTACGATTATTGCAATCCCAATAACCAATAATGCATTTTTAAGAATGGGTGCTGCCGCATCTTTCACCTCATCTGTAATAACGGTACCTGCTATTTTCCAACCTGTTAATTCATTCGTTGCAAAGGTAAGTATTCGATCTTCACCATTAAATACAACATCCATGCTTCCTTTTTCTTTTTCATAGATGATGTCGTGGAAAGCGCCTTGAGCTTCGCTTCCTGCTTCATTGACTGGATGAGAGATGTAATTTCTACTTTTATCTAAAAGAAAGGCATAACCTTCGTCGCCTACCTTCACTTGATTAACAAGTTCTTGTATGTAACTTAATTTAATATTAACAGCTATTACGCCAGACCCATCTTTCGTTGTTCTAGAAACAGATACAACGAGTTCATCTGTGCCTGCAGTTGTAAAAGGTTCTGATACAATTATTTCCCCTTTGTTTTCCATTGCTGCTTTATACCATTCTCTTTCCCTTGGATCAAAATTAGGATCTGTGACAACTCTCGGTTCTTGAATAAGTATGCCTGTGTTAGTTCCTACAAAAATACTTTGTCCCTCTGGATGTAGTTTTATATATGTATCAAATTGTTTACGGATTTCGGGACTACGATCGTCTTCATATAATGTCGATGTAATGATTTCAGAAAATAAATCTAAATCGTGTATTTTGGGCTGAATCGTTTCATCAATATTTGCGTTTAATAGATGAATCGTTCCCCCAAAGCCATCTAGCATTGCATGTTCTACCGAGTCTTTGGCCGTAAAATATCCTAGCGAGCCAATAACGATCGTCGGAATGATTAATATGGCCGAAAAGGTAATAATTAATTTCATTTTTAAGTTTTTGAATTTCCTAAGCACCTTTTCCATAAAACGGACCCCTTTTCAAATGTTTTTATATTTTTCTGTATTTTCTAAATGTTTAAATCTTATACTTATTATTTCAGATATAATGATTCTTACTATCAGGGAAAACCCTTCAATTACTCATAAAACCCCCTAGTCTCTACTATTAACTTTTACAAAACAAGATAAATACGAGAGAAAAGATTTTACACCTGAAAGTTCATCTCCCATTTAAATAGAAATCCAAAAATATAGGGAAAAACCCTATAGATTATCACTATTCATTTACGAGATAATCAAATAATAATATGAAAATACATGATGGGCGGGAGTGTGCTTAGTGACAAACCGTTTTGATGACATCCAACCACTGATTCAAGATTATCGAATCAAGATTAACAGCAATGAACCTGAACTATTGAATAACATCTTGAATGACTATGAAGAACTCCTACAGGTGTTCAAACAAAAAAATGAGATGATTAATCGAATTTGGGATTTACATGAAAATGAAAAGTATCAATTAGCTCATGAAACATTGGATCCACTTGAACAAATTTTATATAGCTCTTTATTAGGAATCCGTACGTTAGACCAGGAAGCCCAATCAGACTCTGCAAAAGATTATTTAGCTTCACTAAAAAAAGAAATTGAAAGACAATTAAACCAGTTGAAAGAAGCTTCGATTAGTGTATATCCAATATGTATGCAGGATTTGGGGCCTTACGGGGCTATTAAATCTTACTATGAGCTACTTAAAGAAGGAAAGAACATAACGATCGACATTGACTTTAGAGGAACGCTTAAAAGGCAGCCCCATAAAATAGAAAATAATATATTTCGATTCATTCAACATTTGATTCAAATTATTGACCACCTTAATACTGTTAACTCATTAAGTGTCACTATTAATGAAAAGGATGGTCGAATCGTTATCACATTTGAGGGAGAGGTATTAACAGAAAGACTAAACCACTCTTCTAAATATCGACTATTTAAAGAATTAGTAGACAGTATTGAAGACGTTGAGATTCTAGAGAAAAATGAATGTACATTTAATCTAGTTCTACAAACAAACAATTAGACAACTCTAACAAAAAATCGATGCGTACCTATAGAACCGCATTACTTCCTATCCACTAAATACAAAAAAACTCCTTTGTAGAAGACTTAGAACGATGTCTTCTACAAAAGAGTAATGTTTTAACTTGCTTCAGCAAATTCTTATTGTACAGAAATCCTCCACTTCTATAAGGAGGGGGATGAATGCCAAATATGCCCTAAATTCAGTGGGGATTCAAACCCTGGCGGATGTCACAGATTTTTAGAGGAGTTTTCCGAGCAAGCTCGAAAAAAATCTGGACACAATTACGCCGAGGCGTAATTGATAGGAATAGTGAATGATCAACTTTTCAATCTACATTTCTCGGGACAAAAATTTCGATCGTCGTTCCCTCATTTACTTTAGAATGAAACTGTGCAGAACCACCTACCCCTTCTGCTCGCTCCTTTATACTATATAAACCAATACCTCTTCGCTGTGCGTTTTTTAAATAATCCTCTACGCAAAATCCTATGCCATTATCTTTAATTGTCAAATTTACTAAATCTTCATCCGTATTGAGCGATACATAGACTTCGGTTGCTTTCGCGTATTTCGCTGTATTATTTAGCGCTTCTTGACAGATTCGATAGAGAGCTGTTTCAGCTTCTGGCTTTAACCTCCCTACGCCCCTTTGTATTTCAAAGTGAACTGAGCTATTATGAATCTGTTCGTATGAATCGAGATAGGACCTCATAGCTGGAATAAACCCTAAATCATCTAATGTACTTGGCCTTAATGAACGGGCAATTTCTTTTACTTCCTTCATGGCCTCTTGTGTCATCGTCTTTATCGTTTCTAGGCTCTCTTCATTCTTTTCTACTGATTGATCTTTATTTACCGTATTTAAAGTAACTAAAATACTAAATAGGGATTGGCCGATACTATCATGTAACTCTCTAGATACACGCTTTCTTTCCTTTTCATGTGCTTCAAACACTTGTCTGGATAAGTTTTTTTCAGCCTCATATAACTTCAGCTCTGCTTCCATTTGTTGCTTTTCCGCATTTTCTTTGTCAGTTAAGATCTGCTGAATCTCAGGGAAATAAATCGCACGATAAATATAAATGTATGCAATAAATTTGAAACAGTGCCCTAATAGATTTTCAATCGCATACACATGTGTATAAAGGGTAAAAAAGAGCTCCCCCACCATCATAATAAATAAGGCAAAAATCATGCGAAGCGAATCGATAGTTGGTCGTGACTCTTTTAGATATCTTGTTAATAACGTAATAAATGTAATAAAAATAGCTATACTTATTACATACTCAAGCGAAACTTTAAGACTTGTAACCCCTTGTTCATTAAGTAGTACCGGAAGTCGTTCTGGTATTGTAAGAATAATCGTTGTACAAATGCTCACAAATAGGACGGCTACACTTAGACCCCAACGACGTTTAATAAAAAATAATTGGTTAGGTCTAAAGACAAACAGAGCAACGCCAAAACTTTCTACTAATCGTGCTACAATCCAAAACCATGTGGCACGGGTAGCAGAAAACTCATCGTTCATAAAGGGCATTCCCTTATAAGTGAATGTATGAACTAAATCAAAACAACCTACGGCTAGAAACACTAGCCCAATAAAATATTGAGATTTAAGTCGATGGGTAGAGTAAGTTGTCCACGCCTGGACGAATATAGAAAAAGAAACAAATATACTAAATAACTCAAACAATGTATGTAGTAATAAAAAATGATCATCTACATTAGCAGATGTGTGTGCTATTTGAAAACGGAACAGTAAAAGCAATGCGAAAATTGCAAAAATTACAAATTTAATTTCTTCTTTCTTTCTAGCTGCCATCCTCTTGTGCTCCCTTAATCAAAATCTAAATAGCCGTTTTTCACTGCAAATTCCACTAAATCTGGACGTGTTTTCAGTTGTAATTTTTCCATAATTTTCGATCTATGGGATTCTATCGTCTTTACTGAAAGAAACAACATCTCTCCTATTTCCCGATTGGTATAACCCTTAGCCAAATAAGATAATACCTCTTGTTCGCGGCCCGTTAATTTTTGCAAATTACTCTCATTGGCAACTGATTTTTTCATATATTCTTCTAATAAAAGTTTTGTAGCATTAGGATATAAGTAAGCTTCTCCGCGGTAAACTGTCCGAATAGCTTCTAATAAATCATTTTCATGATAACTTTTTAATAAGTAGCTAGAAGCCCCCGCCTGCAATGCATGGAATAGATATTCCTTCCCTTCATGCATCGTTAAAACGATGATCTTCACCTTATTATTCGCTTCATTAATTTGTTTTGTTGCTACAAGACCGCTCTTCTTTGGCATATTTAAATCCATGATGATTACATCAGGGGTTTTTTCTAATGCTTTATGAACGGCTTCTTCTCCGTTCTCCGCTTCATCTATTACCTTCATGTCCGTTTGACTATTAATCATATGTTTAATGCCCGAGCGTACAATAGCATGATCGTCGGCAAGCAATACTGAAATCATACTTGCACCTCCTAAATTAGAATCTCTAAAAATACTATACCATATACATCACAAACATTGGTTAGACATAGTTATTTTTCATTAAAATTACAATGAAGGGTGAACAACCCACCCCATTTAGGGAATGCACTAGTAAAGTATAGGGATTTTTATAAATAACGCTTAGGGGTTTCCCTTATAGTGATAGTTATTATTAGTTGTAATAATAGTAAATAAGAATACTCTGTCAATTCATAACTTTTTCGAAAAGAGGGAAAATGATGATTACAGTTCAGAAATCCTTATTTGAAAATCAAACTACTATTATCCAGATGATTTCATCCGGTATGCCATTAAAAAAAGTACTACATTTTATTGTGAATAGCATTGAAAATTCCTGCAATCCTTTTAGTCTGTATGGATCCATCATGTTGTACAATCCCAAACTAAATCAATTAGGAGAAACGGTGAGTTCCTCTCTCCCTACAAACTTTATAAAATCTATGGAGCCAGTAGAAGTCAGTCCTTATGGCGGTTCATGTGGAGCTGCTGCCTTTTTAAAACAACCGGTTATCGTTTCAGATATTGAAAATAACCCTATTTTAGAAAAGTATAGGAACTCTGCAATTGTACATGGATTTCGTGCTTGTTTTTCATTCCCTCTTCTCTCTTCAAAAAATGAATTATTAGGAACAATCGCATTTTATAGTCGAGAGTTAGGAAATCCAGATGAAAAAACGTTAAATGCAGTCCATTATTATAGCGAACTAGCCTCTTTGACCATAGAGAATTCAAATAGTACTACTTAAGAACAATCATTTGGGGTCTTCTTTTGTTTAATACAGTAGCAACATTCTTTTAGAACATAGCCATTTATAAAAAGCCTCGATTCACAAATCGAGGCTTTACTTATTTAGTTAGTCTATTCTTTTTCACTCCGGCTAAATCTAGCACACCCACTAACAAACAACTTCTCGACACGCTGTACAATAGCCAGAGCCGTCTTGCATGTCTACATATGAATAACAGTTTGGACACTGTTTTTGATTTGGTTCATTCATTTACTTCACCTACTTAAAAATTGCGATACACCCCATCTTACACAAATGCTTGGGATATTTCACGTGAAATCTACTAGTTTTCTTCTTTCTAGGTTTCACTCAATCGAATAAAAAAAGAGAAGGCCGGCTCAAACTGCCTCCTTCTCTTCATCTTCAAAGTGATTATCCCTCGATTGCAGCGATTAAACGATCGAATATCGACGCGTCCTCTACGTCCTCGTCTGTTACTCCATTTAACATTTCACCTGCTATTAAGTCAGCTAATAAAATTATTTCGCGGATTCAATCGCTTCAATTAGATTTGTAAAGATAGATGGATCTTCAACATCTTCGTCTGTTACTTCATTGACAATTTCAAAATCATCTGCGTCCACAAGTAAAATACTGATGCCGTCTTTAATGAACTCGTCTGCTTCGACTTCACCTTCATAATATTGATACGTTGCTACTACAACATGGGTGCCCGCCTCTTCATCAAAAAACATATAAAGCGTATCCGAATTTCCGTACACTTCCTCTAAAACGGAACGCAACTGAGGTGTACCCTCGCTCCATTTCACTTCTTTATTTACTGTTGCTGCAACTAATGATTCTACAAATTCTTCTACTGTATTCATTCCAATACCCTCCATTCCACCAAACATGCTGCGGTAATCTAGCTACTGTATCATAACATGACCCGTTAGGTAAAATTACAACCTTTCGCAAATCCAAATGCAATCTACTTATTTAGGATATGAATGTAGTGGCATCTTATTCATGTATTTTCACGTTATAAGGTGACATGGGTGACGTTCAAACAACCATGAATGTTTACGCCCATGTCACTGAAAAAGGAGAAAGCAGAGTTGATACACATCAAGGGTTTCAGCCTTTTTGAAAGTGTTTGATGCCTATGTATAGGGACCCGTAGTGGAGAGCCCACACTTCTTATTTGTTGGTATTGATTTTGGATTAGGTGAATGCTAATTTGACTGACTTAATATTATTTGTTTACTCATTAATAAGGAAATATTATTTTAAAATGAAGTATATTTAGCTTTATTCGAATAAGATTTTTCAATTGGGTATTTCAAATTATTTTTATTAATTTTTTCTACAACGGCTGAAGATATATCAATTCCTGTCTCATTCGCAAACAAAATCGCATAAATCAATACATCCGCTAGCTCATCCTTCATCTTATCCAAGTTCTTCTCTACCGCTTCTTCACTTGTTTTCCATTGAAATAGCTCTAGTAATTCACTCGCTTCTAACGATAACGACAATGCCAGATCTTTCGGGTTATGAAACTGCTGCCAGTTACGTTCATCTCTAAATTGCAAAATCTTTTCTCGAAGTTGTTCTAACTCGCTCATACTATTCACCTGTTTCCTGATATTCTAGAAGTTTATTACGCAATGCTTCGTTACTTGCATAAATGTAAAGCCCTTTGATACCGCGCTTCATCAAGATATTTATAGAATTCAATACAATTTTTTCTTTCGCTTCATTTACATTTTTAATGCCATCCATACCTGTATAAGCACCTTTATCCATATACAAGCTTGTATCAATGACGATTTCACCTTTTACTGCATCGTATTGAACTGAAGGACCAAGTACAACACCAACGTAATTTAAATCAAAGCCTTGGATTGTGTAAATTGAACCGACTTCATTAATTGTCCCGTTCTGTTCTGCCCATGCTTTCGTACCACCTGTCGAGTTCCAGGGAAGTTTATATTCGCCATTCGATTCGGTAACGTAATACGTGCCGCCGTCTTTTTTATGTAAATAGTCAAAGGTCGATACTACACGACTCAAACCAAACTTATCATTTTTATGTTTAATTGCAACATGCATTTCCTTTAGCGTTTTAAAAACTTTTAACTCATATTCGTCATCATGTGGTAGAGGTGATAACACTTTCGATTTAAAATTATTGATCCAATTAATAACCTCATCATTAGCTTTCATTCGGAATTGGTTCGTTAATGGGTACACTTCGCTCCGATAACTTAACTTTTTCATTTCCTCTAGCTTCGCTAAACCCCATAAACTTTTAAATTTTAAAACTTGGTCTTGATCATAAATGACGATGACTACTTTCGCTCTTTTTAAAAGTTCTTCAAGATGATTGTTATATTTAAAACTATTAAAGTTATCAGGCTTCGTTAATAAAAGATGGGCTTCATCAACTAAAACAACATCAACTTTTTCATTTTTTTTATCTAATCGATTAATTAATGTCGTTGGCTTTTCAAAGCTAGACACACTTAAATGCTTCACTTGGCGGGCAATGTCTCTATAAGTTTTTAACATTTCTTCATGATGAACTACTAAGTAATTATTTGTCTTATAGAATTTAGACGATGCTTCACTTTTTCGCTCTTGAATAGTATTGAAAATCGAGCTTAATACAACACTCTTTCCAACACCAGCTTCTCCTTCAATAACTAATAAGCTGCCGTATTGACCTGTATTGGCTTGAACATGTTTTTCGCAAAATTCGAGTACATTTTCTTTTAAATCTTGCTGTTCGATGGACAGTTCTTTGAATGGAGATAATTTAAAAATGTCTTTGTTTTCAATTACATGTAATTCATGATCAACTAGCTTTTGTTCATGTAGCTTCTGCCAAAGTTCTTTAAATAATTGTTGATCGTAGTACGGCTTGTTGAAGTAGTTGTGGGTAAAATCGCTAGCCGTTTTACTCTTATTTTGAAGTGTGTATTTCTCATCACCTAAGAAATAATTAATTAACTTCGTTTCTAGATGAAATGTTGCCGAACGATTAAATTCTTCATGCTTGATGAGATTAATTTGGTCGATATTTTTGCGTGCTTTTAAATGAGCTTTCATTCGATTTTTAAAATAAACTGTTTCACCGATGTAAGCTTCTTTATTGCCGTTCAAAACATAAATAACTGGGTAATTTAAGTATTGTTCTGTGTTATTGATTTGATTGATGCTTTCTTGTTTGAAGGGCCAAGATAGGATTTCGATTGCTGACATTTTATACACCTACTATCGTTGGTAACTGAATTTTTATTTGATTATTAATATCTGTATAGCTTCTAGTTTCTACTACTGTAAAACTTAGATTTTCAATAGCACCTTTATGCTCTGAATTAGGATAATTATTATTCTTTCCAACACAAACATATGCTTTAGCCCTATCATTCGAAGCTGGTAACATACCTATTTCAGTTAAATCGTTATAATTAATTTTTGCACCATGATGAGCCATTACGATTGCATAATAATTTTCATTTAAAAACTCAATTGGTAACTGTATGTACTCACAATCTCCTGTAAATAATATTTTCTCGTCAGTATTCTTTATACATAGCACTAGACCAATATTATTGTTTACTGTGTAAGAGGTTTTATAGCTTTGACCATTCCTAATAGCATATGTACCAATTTCTTTTCCCTCACCTTTTCCTAATGCCATATATTGATTTGAAAAAATTTCTTTATTATTTAATTCATCACTCACAAAAACAACGTTAATATTTGAATGCTTATACAAATATAACGCTAACCTAATTGCTGGAAAACTAAGATTTGAAGGTAAATCTGGAACAATCCATGTCGTATTAAATTGGGGTTCAGATAAGTTAGTAATCCCTTTTATATGATCTAAATCCCAATGAGACAATATAAAAATATGATTAACTGCTATATCCGAGATAGCTTTTCGTGCAATTCTTTTTGTTAAAGATAAATTTTGAGAACTACCAATCCCTATATCATATATAATATCTAATTTATTTCCATCAAAGTCCGATGCAGTTATTTTAGACCAGTTCCCTTGTCCAACATTATAAATAGTTGTTTCGAACTCTAAATCCCCTTTAGTTGGGATTTTTTCCATAATATTTGTCTCAATTAAATCTTTATCATTGGTTTTTTCCGTTTCTAAAATCCCCCTTAAGGCTGTTTCTGATGCATTAATTTGTTGTTTCTCTGAATCCGATAATCGGGATTTAATTATTAATTTTGCAGGTATTTCAACCAATGGGGATGCACTGAATAATAAATTACCTATATACATATCGTTTTCCTCATCTTCTGCTTGATAATATGTATCAGTAATTATTACTTCATAGATTTCTCCTATTTGTAATTCTTTTATCTGTAATGATGTATATTTTTCAATATAAAATTCATAAAAATAAGGTCTATAATTTTCTCCGGCAATCTCAAACACCCTAAAGTCTTCTTCAATCATTTTTTTATTAGTTAAAGAGAAAAAATATCGTTCGTCTTCTTCTAAAAATTTCGCATAAATTTTCTTTTTATTATCCTTATTAAAAAAAGAATTATCTTCTAGGATATAATTCCTAAAATCATCAACCATATGATTCCTCAACAAGAAATCATAATCATGGATAATGGGTCTAGCAAATTTAAAATTTCTTTTGTAATATGTATTCTTCAAAGAGAAACTTTTTAAGCCTAAATTTTTTCTTTGATTTTTAGAATAAATCATTTCTAAAACATCGATGCTAAACTCTTGCAGTCCTTCACATAACTTTACGAAAAAAATTTTACCATTAATTTCAATTTTATAATCATCAATTTGTTCATCAGTACTACATGATATTTCAATAATCTCTCCTATATAAACTTTCCCATCATCTTTATTTAGAAGAAATAAGTAACCTGGATTTTGGTTGACTTGAATCACAAATTTCTCTACATCTTTCATTAGACCATGATTTATTTTTAATTCTATATTCTTTAAATCCTTAATAGTCTGCTCTAAAAATATATTTTCCATACTCTAATAACCCCCTTTTCCTTTTTTCCAGTCACTTAGATATTTTAATTTTAGCCACGGTCTTCTCCTATGTAACATCCGATGACAATTCACACAAACCATCGCAATATCCTCGACTTTTATTTCTTCACCTGGCTGCATTTCTGAAACTGGCTTTGTATGGTGTCCCTCAATGTAGTCTGCACCAATTTTTCCATATTCTTTCTCGAAATCAAAATGGCAAACCTCGCATACTAACTTGCCATACTTCTTTCTGCTTATGAAGCTTCTTTGCTCGAGCAATTAGCCTAGGATTGCGTTCACGCACTAAATGTTGCTTTAACACTCGTCTACCTTCTGGAAAACTTTCATCATCTTCAGTCAGCCCAACTTGATATATTTCTTGCAGTTCCTTTATAACATCTGCACGTGATTTTAAGCCGATACTTTTCAATTTTTCAATTTCATATAATCCAATAGATTTTCCTGATACAATTCTATTTTGTGAATAAATACAAATTCCACTTAATAGAACTAGCTGTGAGAAAACTTTAAAATCGGATAAAATGATACACCCAATTTCCTCATATTGAAGTTTTGTTTTAAATATGTCTTCCATTCTTGCTATAAAATCTTCAAATATGTAATCACCATTACCTTCTTTATATTTATCCCATGCCACTTGAATAGTATTTGTTTCAAATCGTTCAAATGTTGCATATCCAAGTAATTGTCTTTCAGTTTTTATTCCCTTAGGATTCTTCACTAAAAAGAAGAAAGGCTCCCCTTGCTTTAGCATCTTAAATCGATTTATATTTTTCTGCCAAAAGTTAATTTCATGATCCATTTGATGTTCTACTAAATATCCAAACCATTCACGTAAAGTTATTCCGATATAGCCGTTCATTGAATCACCCCAAATCCAAATATCACTTTAATACTAACAATACCGTTCACTTAATTATACTAAATATTAGAAATTTTTTATGTGAATTTACTTATTTTTCGAAACTATTCAGATATACATTCGTAAATATTGTAAATACCATCTTATAGGAGGTCTTAATATGAGGGAAGCAATACATGTAAATAATCAAATACGCTATATTATTCCACAGGACTTGTCTGAAGCAGAAATACAAAATCATAAACTCATAGCTAATAAAGGAACGTTTAATTATCCATACTGTGATGCAAAATTATTCGTGAAAAGTGGGCCTATTCTTGGAAATTACTTTTCACACCAACATGGTGAAAGCTGTGAACCTTCCAAACAAAGTGAAGCACGTTCACGTAAATATGAACATCAAAAAAGGATGATACACCTAGACATCCACAAATCCTAGCGCAAATGTATGATGAACTACATGTGCTATCAAAAGTTTATGACCATCTTAAATGCTCAATTGGCTATCTAGACTCTAATTTCTCAAAATACATCCCAGATATCTCCTTACAAATTCACGACCATAAATATGCACTGACTATTATTACAAACGTAACTAGCTCGTTAGACCATGCTAAAGCAAAAACTATACGTAAAGAAGCCGACTACTATAAAACCTTAGGTTATGAACCTTTATCTTTTTATTGAAAGCAGTAATTTAGGTTTCGATACAGCCGGCAATTCATTAGTGTTATGGCAAACAGAAAAAGAGGCTTTAACTGTACAATCTGTAGATCTAAATTGGCAACACCTTTTAAATAATTTAGCTCCTGAAAATCAGCTTCAACAATTGTTATCTTTGCCAAATAGGTCAACGCAAGTACAAAGCATTTTATATATCACACCAGCTAGTGAAGCAATTGCGATTGAAGCTTTTCATTTAATTCAATATCCAAATACAAATCCACCAAAAGCGTATTTTTTCAATCGACCATATACACTAACATTTGCACAAGCATTTAAATTAACTGATGATTCTTTAATCACTAGCAGATATGAATTTAGAAAATCAAAACCAACAAAAATTCGCACATAAATTTAATGAAGCACTTACTCGGCATTTAGAAGAACTAAAACGTTTAGAACAAGAAGATGACGCTATGAAGGAAAAACGGAAAAAATTGCTAAACAAAGAGCTAAAGCATATGATGAACAATTCAAAAATAGTCCTTATCAAAAAGCAGATAAACAAACTCGAATGGGAATGTTAAAAAGAGCTTTTAAAGCTAATAACTAAATAATCACCTTTCTATAATCCGAGGGGCGATCACTTCCTAATTACCATAAACAAGTTTAGTCCTTCTGCTAATCTCTCAAGCTCATTGTTTGAATAATATAAAACCGTTTCTTCATATGTATCGATACATATGAATGCGCTACCTTCCATTTGACGCTTCATGTTGGCAATGTGGAATTGTATCAGTTGCGTTCTTTCCTTCATTTCGAAAAGCTGGTCCGTATCCACACAAACGAAATTTTGACGAATGTTCATAGCGTTGGCACAATGTTCCTCCATCAACTCAGCATAATAGTACGCATCATTCACTAATTCAATTGCAATGGGATCAACATATATATTGTCTTTCTTAATTGCATCACCTAATAATACTTCTCTTTCTTTTAGTTCACTTAAGCATTTCCACAGCACACGGTGATACGTTTGGAACAGCTCAAATTCTTCATCAAAGTACATATATTCTTTGCTCGGCATTTACTCGTCCTCCTCTAGTATGTCTTCACTTAAATTGTCATGTACTTTCGTTACATAAGCTTCTACAATTTCTAAGTTCGTGCATAGTCGACTAAATAATTCCTCAAGGACCGGGCCATTCAGCAAATAATACTCTGAATAATAGTCCGTCATAACATCGATTACCTTTTCAATTTCTTCTGTATAGAACTTCACGACCTCAAACTTTTCCGCTGCGACTTTCATCAGTTCATCCGACTCTTTTTCCAATTCATCGATAGGACGTAACATTTCCACCTCTCCTCTTATTGTTGTAAATACACTAAAGCCAGTGCCCACAGGTTCTCCCCGTGTCCTAACTCACTGTGCACTTGATTCATCACCGCAACGGTTCACGATACAATTGGTGTTGTTCTACTGTAATCAAGCCATGATCCGCTTTGCGGTCTTTCAAACGATTTTCTAAAATGCGGGACATCATTTCTTTTTGCTCCTCTGATGCAAGTTCTTCAAATCGACGACGGGCATAGTCGTGACGGAAGCCGTGACAGCCTCTGCCGTTTTGCTCGATTCCTGCCTTTAGACATGCTCTTCGTACACCGCTCCTAATCGTATTCGCAGTAACCGATACTAAATAATTTTCTCCGCATCTCAGTACAAGGTGATTATGTAACTGCTTTGCAAAATCTGTGGACACTTTAGTATGGCGATATCGACCACCTCTTTGACACGAAGACCTAAGTTACTCACTAATTGAACGGCAAATTGCACCTGCTGGGAACAATTTTCGAGTATCAACTCAATCTCTCTATCTATGTAAGCACGGTTACGAATTTGATGCTTCGACTGCCTTTTGAACAAACGTTTTTCGGGGCAAAACAGGATTGCTATGGCTGACTGCAACAGAAGAAGTGACGTTTCTAGATTCGACATATGCCCTTCACCACAACCCTTCTCTTGCAAGTAAGAAAAATACGTCTAATAGTAATCCGTGTTTAACTGCTGCATTTGTTGAATGTCTTAATGTTTGCGCACCCATTTCATAAAGTTTTGGCAATCACTAAACGTAGTTTTCTTTTGCTTGTACGAATGGATGCCTTTGATTCCTTGCACACGAAACGCATGCTTTGACTGACCGATATAGTCGATTGAATTAATCGCACATTTCACCTCGTAAACGATCGTTTTCTTGCCTGAACGAACTTTCTTGCTCATCTTCTCACCTCCTTTCACTATTGGTTTTTGAAAACATATTCTTTTAAGGTAGTGCATGTTATAACGTTTCAATTAGGCTGCTCACTTTTGGCGAGAGGCAGAAAAATATAGCTTTCTCAAATGCTAAGGAAAATAAAAAATCGCTCAGGGGGCCAACTGACGCACTGGTCAGATTCTCCAGTCTTCCCTTAGCGATTTTTACGAAAAAAGCCCAACGATATTGACCATAATCGGCCACACCGTTGAGCTTATAATCCACCTAACTTTTGCATAACAAAAGAGAGGTATTTCTATTAGATTTTAAGAACTGGTCGCCGCCAGCATACTTTTAGATTTTTTCAGGCAGACTAAAAATTCGCCCGAGTATCATTGTTACCTTTTACTGAATCTTCTCCAAGAGATATTTCAGCTTACTCTTTAAAAGAGATTGATTAAAAACCAATACTAATATAGCCCAATTAAATGAAAAAATCAAATAATAATCAGAAAATAACAAAAATATCGAACCTAAATTCATTCCTATATATGGTGATTTTATAGGAAACCAAAAATACTTAAATAAAAAAATCGCTGTTTATTAATTTATGTATTTTGATATTGAAGATAGTTGAAATTTAAATATATAATTCGTTAATTGTTTATTTCTATATATTACCTAAAAATATTGTTAACTTATTGCCATACTGATTATTAAAAATCCGTACCAAAAATCGAATGCCGTTAATTGGTACAGACCCCCTTATTTGAAGGACATGGGATTTGAATTTATAATAATTAAATAAAAATGGTAAAATTAAATTTAAATGGCTCTTCACCATAAGTCGGGGATGACAAAATCAATGCCCTGTTTCCAATCGTAATCGAAGGAAAAGGTGAGCATCATTTTGATAACCAAATCCACGTCTTTTGATGAGTTTGATTTTATTATTTGTGCCTTCCATGATGCCATTCGAGAAGGGTAAATAAATGGTATTAATCATCGCTTCTTCTCGTGCGAGTACTGTTTTGGCAATTTTCGCAACGACACTACACGTGTGAAATTGGTATCGTTTTAACCAATCCTTTAATCTCTTTTTCGCTTGTGTCATGGTCGTCGCTTTTAACACATAGCGGATGTGATTAAGCGCCTGATAAATGTGCTTTGTGTGGTTATCTTCAAGATGCCATTCCTGCACAAAATCACGTTCTTCTGCCGTTAATTGTTCGGGCTTTCGAGCTAAACAACGGTCAATAAAACGCGACTTATGATGCTTTTTCGCTTCACCCAAATAGCGTCGTCTTCGTTGTTGGGCATCCGTGAAAAACTGAATCAAATGAAAACGATCCAACACATGAATGGCAGCTGGATAGACGGCTTGAATGGCGCCTGCCATGGCAGGCGCAAAATCACTAATGACTGTTCGAATTTGACCTGTCACTTTCTTTAAAACGGCTTCAATCGCTGCTTGATCTCGGTGCGGAACAATGGCTAAAATCCGCCCTGTTTCAGCGTTTAAAACACTGGTCGCATAGTTGTGTCCTTTGCGTAAAGCGAACTCATCCACACAAATATGTTTGGCCGTTTCTTCGACTAATTGATCCGGTGCATACGTGTAAAACCAGCGTTCAACCGTTGTATACGGCAGCCCGTATTCACGTGCTACATCAGCGATGGAACGACCATGACAACGGTTCGTAATTTCACGACGAAATGACGCTGTAGAAGAACGGACAAGTCCTAATCCATAGTCAAACGAAAAGGTAAAACCACAACTTTTACAGCGCTGGCGTGGTAAACATAATTCAATCCAAAGCATAACCGTGACGAAAGCGACGCAGCGTACGGTCATGACAAGCGGTAGCTCCTGCACAAATGGGGCAAGCAATCTTTTGGCGTGTAGCTGTGACAGGAAACACATTAGGCTCCTCATCAGATGGTAGAGCGATTTCAAAAAAAGATGGTAACGGTAGAATCCATTTGATAAACTTGGAGTACAAAGCGAAAACTCCTCTCGTGGTTTGTCTCGACAACAATTACGATACGTGAGTTTTCGCTTTTATTCTATCTTTTAATGTGAAATTTTTGAATTAATACAAATTCAACCCCAAGTTACGGTGTTGAACCATTTAAATGGTAATCAAAATGAATTAGATAATCATTTATTATTTTATATAAACGGAGGGATATTATGGATAAATATATAAATAAAGAAGATTTAACTGTAAGCTTCTTATTTCAAACAATTTTTTGGATAATAATCATTATTATATCTACAATTTTATTTCTAACCCCATTTAATATAGTAGAACATATAAATAAGGTAGAAATAATGGATATACAAAACTATAATGAGTTAATTCCAACTGTAATGAGTGACTTTTTAGGATTGCAATTGCTCTTATTAATCGGTGCAATTTATTATCATATTTCATCTAATTCATTAGAAAATTTTAAAAGTATTTTAAATAACGATTTTAATAAATCTTTTTATGATTTAAAACAAGGGATTAGAAAATATATACTAGTTACATTATTGAATATTGCATTTATTTATCATAACGATTCAATTTTAATAATGATTGTAGTTAATATAATATTATGTCACTTATTAAATTCATACTTTTTCAAAATTAAATCTGAATATTACTACATTATTATATTAATTCTCAACTATGTTCTAATATTTAGTATTCCTTTGAATTATTTTTTTATTCCTACATATTTATTAATACTTTTTATCTTTAATTACTTATTTATAAACAATTTATGGAAAAAAAGAAAAATAAAATTCATTCTATTATATTCACTTTCATTTGCTTTATCTATATTTAGTTTAGAGTTTGATACAAACACAATACATTTAATACATTTAATAAATTTATTAACTATATTTTTCATTTTTGGTCTACAGTTAACACCTATTATTTATTCCCTACTTTATCTTTTCAAAATAACATTTACATATCTAAAAAAAATTCCATTGGCTGAATATACAGCTGCAAGTTATGCAAAACAGAATACAACAAATAAAGTAATATTAAATTTTATGACTACCGGCTGTAAAGATTTTGCAAACATATCTATGAACGAAATTAATAAAGTGTTAAATAAAAAAAATCTTGCTCTTGATAAAAAGAAAGACTTTACTTGTTTATTGGATAATTTGAATTTACCTATTAAAAGCTATAATGAAATTTATAATTTTTATTCCTTCACACCATTACCTTATAAACAAATAAAGCAATATAAAACCGAAAATGTAAAATTTAGAAATAAGAATAATTTATTAATTTCTATAGGTATTTGAATCAATTTCATAAATCGATTTTTTCAAAAGCTTAGACTAACCCAATTTCTCGATTTTAATTTTAAAAATTATGCAGCTATATTTTGTTCAGTCAATTGTACATTCAAACGATCAATAGCTAATTGGCAGGCATTATAAATAAACGTCACCAGATTGAAATGGAGCTTGGCTTTTCTACCTGTTCGATGACGGACATTATTTAATTGAAAATATTCTTTTAAGTAGGCATTCACGCGTTCAACGGCTGTACGTTCTTTGTACAGTTTCTCCCATAATGCGGAGCCTCTTGCTGGATACGTATACTTGCGAATATCCGTTTCACACTTGATTTTAAAGACTTTTTGACAAAGTGAATCCGTGCGTAATGGACACGTTGCACATTCTTTTGGACGTGTAAATTTTAAACTTTGGTATTTCTCGTCAAAGCTGTCGTAACAGTAGCTATGTTCGCGTACGCACGTTGGACGGAAATGTTCATCGAAGCCCAAGATTTCAGATTCACGACGCTTAACGTATGGAATGACTGCTTTCATGTCTTGATTTAAGATTTGTTGATAAATCGCTTCGTAATCATATCCTGCGTCGAATATAGTCGTTGTAAATTGGTTTGGCACCACTTCTGCTACCTTTTTTAACAGTGGAATGGCTGCTTTACTATCACTTAAACTGCCGGACGACATCAAGCGTGCCACAATGTACTGACTTTTTGTCGAGACAGCTAAATGCCCTTTGAAACCGAACCAGAACGTGTTTTTACCGTCACTATTCTTCTTGACGCCCCACTTAGGTTCGATCGGGATGTCTTGCCAAAGTGTCTGTGTTGGAATCGTTAATTGGGCTTCTAACTTCTTTTCATACGTTGTCAGATTTGCTTCGATTTCTGCTTGTTCAGCGAGCCAGGCAGCACGTTCTTCTTTCGATTTACGGCCACGCTTTTTCGGAATCTTTTCTTTTTTCTCGGATGGTTTTGACGCATCTCGTGCTTCGAAATGTGTCGCGTCAAAGCTAAGGTGTTCATCGTTCAGAAATCCTTCTGTAAAGGCTGTTTGAATTATTTCATCCTGCATTTTATCGAAAACCTCTGACTGACTAATCACATCGACCATACGTGAATAAGAAGCTTCAGAAGGCACCGAATCGGAAAGTAAAAAGCCGCAATCTAAACGAAAGATAAGATCATTTTTTAGCCGTTTGATTAAATCTTTTACTGTTGGAATACGCTCGACAATGCGAATGATTAACGATTGAATCATTGCACCGTAGTTTAATTCTCTTGGAGCACCACGCATTGTCTTTTTACGGAACAGTTGGAAAATCGGCTGTAAATCAAAAGTGGTCAAAATCGCATCAAAACGATGAGAACTTTCCATTTCCATTAATTCATGGATGTCAAATAGACGCATTTGTTTTATAATCGTCATAGGGCATTCACCTCAGGGATAATTTTGGTTTGGTCACTTAAATTATACCAAATTGGGGAGGTGCCCTTTTTTTATTGTTTTGAAACCCTTGGTAGACAAGGGATTGGAATTATGAAATTAACTCATTTTAATTTTATTTTTTATTTTTTATTTGATTTTTCGTTTCTTTTGTGGAATACCCTTTTCGAATTTATTTTTAAAAGTGGCCCTCATTTTCATTTTCATTAGATTATTGTTAAGATCCGTAGAGATTTGTTTTGCATTTTATAGCGATATAAAACCAAGCATTAAAACAAAAGGAACCTATTTATCAGGTTCTGAAAGAATTACACTAGCAATTAAAAGCATTATTGAACTGATTATTTTATCTACCTTGCTTTACACAATACATGAAAGTTTAAGCATTCACTCTAGTTCTTACATAAAATTTCTATTGAATTTTTTCAATGTATTACCTAGTTCTTTTTTAAAATCTGTTGCAATTTCGTTTTTTAATATTTCTTTTGAATATACTATAACATTCACTAAATTCGAAATTTTTATTGCTTTAACTCATTTAATACAAATAACCTCAAGTGTAACACTTATTTCAATTTCAATTGCAAGCTATCTAAATTCACCTAAACAAAATTTGGAATATGAGTTGAAAATCTCTAATCATAAATTTATTTTAACAGCTAAACCTTATGGACCAGCAAAGTTTTTAACTAAAGTAAAACAAGAAATTGTATCTGGTGATAATGTAGATGATTTACTAGAAAACTTAAATAAAATGTTCAAAAATAACAAAATTAATAATACTCAACTAGAAGAAATTTATGAATATATGAATATAGTTTATTTCAAACTTTAAATAGTTCATTTTACTAATTTGATTTTCTTAATAAATTTCATTTCTAAAGTATATATTTTATGGAGCCACCATTTAATTTCCGCTTAAAATTTCTATATTTAAATTCTAATTCATAAAATAAACCCTCTACCATTGCTATATAGTAGATGGTTTGTTTTTATTTATATTTATTAACTATCCCTTATGGAAAACGGTTAGACACTCCATTTAAATCCACCACTTCCATAACCAAAACTACTTATTTTTCTTTGAGAGAATCACCAAGTTGTTTCGACTACTACTTTTCAAATTCAATTGTATACATAAATTTTTCATCTAATATCGTATACTTAATAATTAAAACATAATCTACTGGCTAATTCTTCCCATAACTTTATTCGATAATTTTGTATCTTCTCAGCAAATCGAACAAATATAATAGGCATTCTATTCATTTTTTTCTAAAACATTTCTATTGATTTTTCTTATTGTAAACTATGCTATAAAACTAGGGGATTCAAAAGATTTCAATAATTTCTCCACTCCAACTCGCCAAACCACTCAAAATCCTCCAAGCTAATCGCCAAGCTTTGCAACTCGCCAATATCCTCCTCTAATAACCGCACTTCCTCCCTCGACTCTAGCATTTGCATCGGCACCCACTTCATACCTTGCTCGCCGTTATTCCGAAACTGGACCAAATATTGTTGCTTTTTCTCATCAATCGCAAGCACAAAACCGTATATATGACTAAAACTCACCCACTCGCCTTCCTTGAATTTCATAATATCTCCTCCAAATAAAGATAACGCAAAAGCCCCCAAGACCTTTGCGTTCACCGATTAATTACTGCGTTCTATAAAAAAGCGATCAATCTCTGTTTTCGACACACACTTCACACCTTCGACCTCACAAATCTTTAAGCCGTAAATGCGAAATTTCATAAAACTATTATAAGAAACGCTTGCATAAGCAGCGCCTTCTTTTAGCGTCATTCATTCATGTGCCCTGTCTTCTTGCTTTCTTCAATGGCTAGGTGCGTTGCTGCAATCACAATCTGCTGTAACTCTGTCTCAAATCGGTCAGGTAAATCAAAACGTAACTCCATTTGATAGCCTCCTAAGCTCATTTATTTCAAGATTAATCTTGATGAACCAAGAGTATCACAACCGAGTTTCGCTATCAAGAATTTTTAAACTATTTATTTGATTATCAAAATCGAACGGTGTATGCTAAGAGCAAGGGGGCTGACAATGAACCAATCCAAAAGCTTCGGCGCGTCACTTCGACTATTACGAAAATCAAAAATGCTATCGCTCGTCCAACTATCCGAGCAATCAGGCGTTTCAAACCCTTATTTATCACAAATTGAAAACGATAAGTTCGTCCCGTCATTAGAAATTTTACGAAAGCTGGCAACGGCACTTGATAGCGATTTATATGAGCTCGCAATCGAAGCGGGAATTTATTCCGAGGAAGATTTAGCAATGCTCAAGCGCAATACACGCAAAAATACTTTTGCTGATGAAGACTTCACTTACGAAGCTTACAAATCGCATTACCACGTACAACTTGAAGATATTATGAAAGATTCTGGACGCAGCTTTTATATTGCAGGCCACAAATTGAACGACAACGAATTACAAGCACTCGTCCAAATTTTCGAGGGCAAAGAAAAAAACTACCCGACAGAACAACAGCTAAAGGCAGACTATGAAAAATTGAAGTAAGTACAGCTATTCATACGAAGGAGAACTCATCATGGCATCGATCAAACCGTATGAGAAGAATGGCAAAATTTATTACATGTTTCAACTTTACATTTACACTGACCTGATGACTGGAAAGGTGCGTAAATCGACTCGCCGTGGCTTCAAAACGAAAAAAGAAGCCCAGCTCGAGCTCGCACGACTGCAACTCGAAATCGACAAAGGCACTTACACTCGCCCACCAGTTGAAATGTATCGGGAAGCGTACAATTTATGGATTGTGCAATACGAAAATACAGTTGAAGAAAGTACGTTTTCTAAAACACTAAGCATTTTCAAAAATCACGTATTGCCACAGCTTGGCGACTACAAAATCGATAAAATTAACATCAAAATGTGCGAGCAAACGATTAATCATTGGTTCAAAAAACCCGCCCGTTATCGCATGGTAAAGGCTTATGCCTCTAAGGTTTTAGACTACGCAATTAAGCTCGAGCTCATTCAATCAAATCCGATGAAACTCGTATCCATGCCAACAAAACGCGTCGATCCGACTGAGGACGAGGAAGAACTAAATTTCTATTCGAAAGAGGAACTGCTGCATTTCTTGAAGTGCTTGGAGCAGGAGAATAATTTCAAAGCGTACGCCCTATTTCGCATTCTTGCTTTCTCTGGCATGCGAAAAGGTGAAGCACTTTCACTTACTTAGGAAGATATTAATTTCAAGGAATGCGAAATTCGCATTAATAAAGCTTTGGCTCGTGGAAAAGATAATGGCTTATACGTCAAAACAACGAAAACAAAATCATCTCGTCGTACGTTAAAGATGGATGAAAAAACGATGGAAATTTTAGCGGAATGGCGGAAGAAACAAAGCAAGACTATATAATACTCGGCTATAACACACTGCAACCGACCAAAACACGTAAATGGATGCTGCATGTACAAAATAAGTATGGGCTGAAAGAAATTATAACACATGGATTGCGACACACGCATTGTTCTCTATTGTTTGAAGCTGGCGCAACGATTAAAGAAGTACAAGATCGCTTAGGGCATGGCGATGTGCAGACGACAATGAACATTTACGCTCACGTGATGAAGAAGGTAAAGGCGGTAACGATACAGAAGTTTGTGGATTATTTAGATTTTTAATAATAATACACAGTATAATTTTATTCATTATTAAGATATAGTTAATTAAAGAGGTGAATGTACTAAAATGAGAGAAGAATTGTATTCTATTTTAGAATTAAATTCTCAAGACGAGAAGAGACTATTTGCTAAAAAGATTGGAATTGAATTAAAAAAATTAAATTATTATAATGCTAATTGTATCTATCCTGATGAAACGTATATCAAAAAAATACTAAATGCAAGACCTCATTTAAGTGAGCTAGAACTAAAGTTAAGACTAGGTAATATTGATCAAAACGTTATTTCTCTCTTAAAAGATAATTTAGAAACAATAAAGACACTAAAACCTAAAAAGAAAATAAACACAAAATTACACAGAAGATTAAAGCCAATATTCTCCACTAGATTTGGTGAATTATATAACGAGGATTGTATAGAGGTACTTAAACATTTACCCTCAAATTCAGTAGATTTGATATTTGCTGATCCGCCATTTAACCTAAATAAAGAATATGAATCAGGTATTAATGATAACCTTTCAAAAACCGAATATCTTAATTGGACTGAAAGTTGGTTGACCGAATGTATACGAGTTTTAAAGGACGGGGGAGCAATTTTTATTTGGAATATACCTTCTTGGAACACATATAGTTCTGAAATATTAAATAAACATTTAAACTTTCGACATTGGATTGTTGCAGACGTTAAATATAGCCTACCTATCCCAAATAAATTATACCCCGCTCATTACTCACTACTTTATTATATTAAAGGTAACAAACCTAATACTTTCAATCAAGAACGTTTACCACTGGAAATCTGTCCACATTGTAGTCATGATATAAAAGATTACGGCGGATATAAAAACAAATTAAACCCAAAAGGAATTTCTCTTACTGATGTTTGGAAAGATATTTCTCCCGTAAGACATAAAAAATATAAAACACGTAATAGTAATGAACTTCCCTTGAATTTACTTGAAAGAATTATTTCAATGACAACAAATGAGGGCGATATTATTTTAGATCCGTTTGGTGGCAGTGGTACTACATTCATTGTTAGTGAAGTTCTAAAAAGAAATTGGATTGGAATTGAAATTGGTCCCATAAATGATATTATTAGACGTTTTGATAATATCAAATCTCAGGAGAATTTGATAAAAACTATCCAAAAAAACAAAAATCAGTTATTTACCGAAGAAATGATAAAAGCTAGAATTGCTAATAAACAATGGCTCCCAGAAGACTTTAAATAAAAAGTCAACATACTTTTCTTGCATAAATATGACAGGTAAACTTAATAAAAATTAAAACATTAGAACTTATGATATTTAAAATTTTATTTTTTCTATCCAATGGGTTTTAATGTTTTTTTATTCACTTCTATTTTTCATTATTAAACTTGCCTTAATACAACAAAAATCTATAATTATAGTTAAGGAGGAATTAAAATGAAAACTTTAACATTTTTCAATAATAAAGGTGGTGTTGGAAAAACAACACTAACCGTAAATCTTGCTTCATACTTACAAACTAACTATAACAAAAAAGTCTTGGTATTAGACGCAGATCCTCAAGCAAATTCGACTCAACTTGTCATTCATCCAGAAAAATGGAATGAATTATATCCAGAAGCTTTCGGAACAAATAATCATACAACTGAAAATAAAACTATAAAATCCTTATTCCAACCACTATTAGTTGGAGACCGTGAAATCAATCCTAATATTAACTTTATAAAGGGTAAAGATCATTCCTTTGGATTTGATTTAATAGCTGGGGACCCTTCTCTTTCACAAGTGGAAGATATCTTAAGTAGTGCATGGGAAGAAGCTAAATCAGGCTCAATAGGAGGAATCAGAACAACTAATTGGTTAAATATACTAAAAAAACATGCTACTGAAAATGAGTATGATTTTTTAATAATAGATGTAGGTCCTTCATTAGGTGCCTTGAATAGAAGTATACTCTTGAATAGCGAATATATACTTATTCCAATGGGTTCTGACATATTTAGTTTAATGGGCATTAGAAACATTTCTGAATGGATTAATGATTGGCGGAAAAAATATAATAACAGTCTAAAGTTAAGCGAATTGCAAAGTCGTCCCTCAGATCTTGAAAAATATTTTATTAATCATAATATTGAACGATCGACACAATTAATAGGATTTTCAATACAACAATATAACTCTCGCAAGTTTAAATCGGGTTATCGTCCTGTAAAAGCCTACGATGAAATTATTTCAAAAATGCCAGAAACTATTGTTGAAACACTTAGTAATATAATTCCAAAAAGCTTGAAATCCGACTTAAACCTTGGGGATGTCCCTTACCTTAATAGTATTATACCTATAGCACAATCAAATAACGCACCTCTATATTCTTTAAATAATTCACATGGTATCAGAGGTGGACAATCCTCAAATGTTATTAGATATGAAGAAATGTTAGATAATATCACTTCTAAACTTTTAAGAAATATTGAAACTATTGAAGGTGATCATAATGAATGAAACTATAGATATTCCTTTTCCTGAAACACTAATAGAAGAAATTGCTTATAATCGTTGCATAATATTTATTGGCGCAGGAGTATCAGCCACTTCAAAAAATAAAAATAACGAATCTATGATGGATTGGTCAACTTTTATGTCAGAGGCACAAAAACTTATAGAATCATGTGAAGAAGATGTTAAAGAATATGTTCAGCAATGTATTGATAAAAGAAATTATCTTCACGCTTTACAAACTATTAAAGATAAATCTAATGGCAATGGAAATTATATAGCATTGTTAAAACGTGCATATTCAGGTAACGGTTATTCACATTCAAGAGCCCATGAAATTCTACATAGTCTAAATATCAAAATTGTAGTTTCTACAAATTTTGATAAAATCTACGAGACATATTGTATAGCAAATGGTTCAAAATATAGTAGCGGTCATGTTGTTATAAATTATAAAAACACCGATGATTTAATTCACAACATAAAATCTTATGATAATGTCATCATTAAAGCACATGGATCTATAGATTCTCCTGATGGTTTAATTTTCACAGAAGATAATTATTATAAATCTATTAGAGAGAACCACCTTTTTTATAAAATCTTTGAGTCATTATTTTTAACTCATACCGTTTTATTTATTGGTTACAGTCTAAACGATCCTGATATTAATTTATTATTTAATACTGCTGCTAATACTGCATCGGAAATGACTCCGCATTATGTACTAACAACTAGCGGTACAAATCCACAATTAATAAAACATCATAAACAGAACTTTAATATTGAACCAATCATTTACGGAGATAAACATGAACAACTTATTCCGGCATTAGAGGATCTGTATGTAAAAGTTACAAGCTTACGTGAAGATAGAGGACTCAATCATTTAATAATTGATTAATTTGACTCCCAAAATGAATGCCACACCCCAAAATCCCCTAAAAACACAAAAAGACCGAAACCCTTATATATAAAGGGTTTCGGCCTTTTTTGAAATCGTTTGATTCCTATGTATGGAGACGGCGGGAGTCGAATCAACCGTCTCAAAGTGTTATTATATCAATGCTTGCGGGGGCACTTGATTTTTTTTGACTACGTTTTTGACTACGTTTTTAAAAAATTTAGTTGCGGAGCAATGCCTAGTTCTAGATCTGCTGTGTTCCCATAATAGTAGAAACATGATAACCATTGTACAAATTTATATTTTAGTTTTTAGAGGAAGTGATATTTAATATGTTCATTTTATTTGAACAATTATTTCCTTACAGTAGAAAAAGCAGACAGCTCACTAGACCACCTGCTTTTCATATTTCAACTAATTCTAGTTTTTATTTTTAAAAAAATCTTACCACTGATGTGATACCTATGCTAATTAAATAAATTTTTCAATTTTTATAGAGATTTTACTATATTACCTATTGGAATAATGTGGTGATTAACTACTTTAATCATTTCTTGATTATCTATTGCTTCTAATAAATCACCTATCGGAATAACTTCTGAAACAGTATTGTCCCTTCCTTTAACAGCTACAGCAATAACTATATTATTATGATCTACGATTGGTCCCCCACTATTACCTCCATGAATTGGCATTGTAGTAGTATATCGTACAAAGTTATTAGGGTAATATAGAGCTATTCTTTGACTTTGTATTTTCCCTTCAACTTCATGAAGATTTTGACCTCGGATATATTCAGGATATCCCAATAACACACATTGCATGTTCTCTCTAATATCTAAAGAATAATTAAAACCATATTTATGCTTATCAATACCTTCTATTTCAAGAACCGCTAAATCTCTTCCTTTATCATACATAATCACTTTAGCAAACCAAATATCATCTGAATATTGTGATTTAGTAACTGGTATATAGTAATCATCATTAAAACTACCTAACTCATTCTCGATTACATTTACTATGTATGGTTTTATCACATGCCAATTAGTAACTAATCCTATTCCCTTTAATAAAAATGCGCTCCCTTGAGAGGATATAAATTTACTCTCATATGCTTCTCCCACTTTATGTGATATTTCATCTTCTTCAATTACAAATATATTCTGTTGTCTAAATTCTTTTTCAGTATATGGCCTATATAAAAAAGAGTAACTTTTACCTTGTTGTTCATTAACTTGCTTAATTATCTTATTATATCTAATAGCGAATTTTTGAAATATTAAATCTTGTTTCCCTTTAATGTTACCAATATGTGATATCATACCTCTTACAACATTAAACATGTCACAATTCTTAAATAAAGTATTTCTAAATTGATACTTGGCTTCAAAAATTCCCCTAGCCTTTTCAATATCATTTATATTTTTATCTATAGTATGTAATATAGAACGTATTCTTCTTATATAAGACCTATTAACATTTAATTTATTGTTAACTTTCACACCAGTTACATACTGCGCTTTAGAGTAATCATAGATTCGAGTTTTATTTTCATTTACCTTAAAACCATTATTTTCAATAATACTCTTAACTTTTTCTCCTGCATTCATTAGGTCTTCATCATGTTCATAAATGCTCTTATGGAATTCATCACGATTTGTAGAAAAAGTTATATCATCTGCATATCTTGTATAAACACATCCATACTTTTTGGCTAATCTACTTAATTGTTTGTCTAATTTATAAGCTATAATGTTGGAAATTATCGGGGATGTAGCAGCTCCTTGAGGTAATACATTCTTATTATCACAACAAATATTTGCTAAAGTAGTCGCTACTTCATTATTGAATTTGAAATAAGTCATAAACATAGCTCTTACTCTCGGAAAATTAATACTAGAGAAAAAATCCTTTAAATCTAAATTCAAAACTAATTTCTTCTTTAAATGCATCTCAGCATTTGTCCTTATACTTTTCCCTTTTTCAAACCCATGTGATGATACGTTTGAATATGTATAGACAACTGAAATTATATAATTTAACTTCTTTTGAATTATGTCCAAGTTGTTAGAGGGTTTATTTATTACTCGAAAATCCCCAGATTTCTTTTTAGGAATTTTAAATTCGTAATACATTTTCTCGACAATTACATTTTTCCACAAAACTTTTTTTGAGATTTCAAGCAATATTGCGACGTCTTCAAATGACTGCAAACTATTAAAACATTTTTTAATGTCATCATCACTTTTTATAATTTGAACTTGCAAGAAATCACCCTATTTCATGAAAATGTGGAGTAGCCATTCCACTCTTTTAAACTAGCGTAGAACATTAACGTTATAATAGTACACATGCAATCGGGAATAAATATTCCTTTTTGCTTTATCAAAACCAGGCGATTTCACCTTCGATACTCGAAGCTACTCCAAACAAATAATACCATATTTCCAAATAATAATCTTCCCCAAATTAGTATTTCAGATAAATAAATCCTTTAAATAGTATTTACACTCCTATTGAATTCATTAAAAATTAAACTTTCTAATAATCTATAAGATAGTATAAATTGAATTTACAACTTATTTTTTATTATTCTCAGATGTTAAAAGTTCAAATGGTAAGCTTTTGAAAGTGATATTAATATATTAACTATTAGTAAAACTAATTTAATAATAAAAAACAGATCAAATAAAAAACATTGGTCTGTTTTACTTTAGTCATAGTCCTTACTACGAAAAAAACATGAAAATGTTTATCCTAGTCGATTTAAATTAATTTTCCATTCCGGAGGGCTTGTTGACCAATCTAAATATTCATCTGAATATTGCAATTTTATTAATATTATTTGTTCTAGTAACGTTGCCATTCGAGTCCAAATTAGATAATCTGAAGGAGTGAACACGTAATCTCCATGAGCTGCCTGGTTTCTTTTTATTACAAATTGTCGAACCCAATCATTATCAAATTCCACTTCAAATGTTTGGAGTAAATTTGTAATCCTTGAACGAAGGTTTCTTTGAACCAAACCACTCAATTTCTGTTTTATTCCTGTTTCATCAAAATCACCAATATCTTCCTCAGACAATGATACAACAATGTTTTCATCTATAAATCCTTTAAAATATGGGTAAATTCTTCTTCTTTCAGCTCTTTTTATATAGTGGGTACTAGTATCCCCTAATTCATTATTTGCAAAGTCTTCAATTGAAGAACCTAAAATAATAAATGGTGCTGGGAAGATTAATCTAGATGCAGACAAGTGAATACCTTCAACAAGTTTTTTAAGGGAATGTCTAGTTTCTTGTCCTAATCCATTATAGACGGGATAACACATTTGAATAAATCGTGATAAATAACCTGGGTATAAAACCCTTATCAATTGTCTAAAAGGGGTTAATGAAGCGTGTGGCACATTCCTAATCATATTAAAAAGTTCCAGGTCATTGTTAAATCCTAGTGCATTTGTCCAGTTTACCCTAGCTCCGTATGCAACGGAAAACAAATCTATTATACTCTCCATTATTTCTCTAGCTTCATCAAACTGAATAGTACTATTTTCTTTTTTTAGGACAACTTTTAATGTAACAAGGTCTTCGTTCTTCTTAATTATTTCATCTTTTTCCGTTACTATATTGTTAACTTCAAAAAAATCAATTTTGATTGTGTCTTGATTATGATTAATTGTAAAACTACTCTTATTACGTACAGAACGGGTACCTATTCTAGTCATATCATCAAAAGCAATGAGGAAATTTGATATCCAAAACTCAAATCGTTCACATTTACTATTGCCCTCTATTACCAATTCTGAAATATCAAATTCCCATTTAATATTTAACCCTTGATTATTAATGTCTCCCCCCCTCTTAGTCAATGCCATATTATTCGCCGAAATCAATTCTCCTTCAATACTTTCCCCTTCAAAAATCCATGGGAAAAAGGGTAAATCATTCAATGTTTTATCAATAGTTCCTTCATCAATATAGCAAATAACACTATTCTTTTTTGAATCCCATGCATTATTAGAGTCTACGCTTATTCTAATGCTACCTTCAATTTCTAACTCATCCTTGTACTTAAATTTACCTTTCCCTTCTATTGTTTTTTCCATTCTCCCACTCCTTTAATTAACAGAATCAAAAGTTACCAAACACACCAGGATTATATCATTAATTGGTAATGATATGCTCATTTGTACCCTATAAAAAGAATTGAGAAACTAATTTATTTCCTTCATTTCATGAACTCCTTGTGACAATAGCATTGTTGTTACCCTTTAATAGTTGGATATGTTCAAGGGATAATTCTATGTCGAATATAATCATCATTTACACAAGCTGATTGAATACCAACACAGTTTAGTTTGATTTTAAACCAAAAAGTTCTAAAAAACCTAGGTAAAATGTATTGGGATCATTGAAATATACCCAATTTAGTATAATAGAGTTAATTTCATAATTCCAATCCCTTGTCTACCAAGGGTTTCAAAACAATAAAAAAAGGGCACCTCCCCAATTTGGTATAATTTAAGTGACCAAACCAAAATTATCCCTGAGGTGAATGCCCTATGACGATTATAAAACAAATGCGTCTATTTGACATCCATGAATTAATGGAAATGGAAAGTTCTCATCGTTTTGATGCGATTTTGACCACTTTTGATTTACAGCCGATTTTCCAACTGTTCCGTAAAAAGACAATGCGTGGTGCTCCAAGAGAATTAAACTACGGTGCAATGATTCAATCGTTAATCATTCGCATTGTCGAGCGTATTCCAACAGTAAAAGATTTAATCAAACGGCTAAAAAATGATCTTATCTTTCGTTTAGATTGCGGCTTTTTACTTTCCGATTCGGTGCCTTCTGAAGCTTCTTATTCACGTATGGTCGATGTGATTAGTCAGTCAGAGGTTTTCGATAAAATGCAGGATGAAATAATTCAAACAGCCTTTACAGAAGGATTTCTGAACGATGAACACCTTAGCTTTGACGCGACACATTTCGAAGCACGAGATGCGTCAAAACCATCCGAGAAAAAAGAAAAGATTCCGAAAAAGCGTGGCCGTAAATCGAAAGAAGAACGTGCTGCCTGGCTCGCTGAACAAGCAGAAATCGAAGCAAATCTGACAACGTATGAAAAGAAGTTAGAAGCCCAATTAACGATTCCAACACAGACACTTTGGCAAGACATCCCGATCGAACCTAAGTGGGGCGTCAAGAAGAATAGTGACGGTAAAAACACGTTCTGGTTCGGTTTCAAAGGGCATTTAGCTGTCTCGACAAAAAGTCAGTACATTGTGGCACGCTTGATGTCGTCCGGCAGTTTAAGTGATAGTAAAGCAGCCATTCCACTGTTAAAAAAGGTAGCAGAAGTGGTGCCAAACCAATTTACAACGACTATATTCGACGCAGGATATGATTACGAAGCGATTTATCAACAAATCTTAAATCAAGACATGAAAGCAGTCATTCCATACGTTAAGCGTCGTGAATCTGAAATCTTGGGCTTCGATGAACATTTCCGTCCAACGTGCGTACGCGAACATAGCTACTGTTACGACAGCTTTGACGAGAAATACCAAAGTTTAAAATTTACACGTCCAAAAGAATGTGCAACGTGTCCATTACGCACGGATTCACTTTGTCAAAAAGTCTTTAAAATCAAGTGTGAAACGGATATTCGCAAGTATACGTATCCAGCAAGAGGCTCCGCATTATGGGAGAAACTGTACAAAGAACGTACAGCCGTTGAACGCGTGAATGCCTACTTAAAAGAATATTTTCAATTAAATAATGTCCGTCATCGAACAGGTAGAAAAGCCAAGCTCCATTTCAATCTGGTGACGTTTATTTATAATGCCTGCCAATTAGCTATTGATCGTTTGAATGTACAATTGACTGAACAAAATATAGCTGCATAATTTTTAAAATTAAAATCGAGAAATTGGGTTAGTCTAAGCTTTTGAAAAAATCGATTTATGAAATTGATTCATTTATAAAAAAGATAATATTTTTATTTAACTCTCCTTTTCAAGCCTCGTATAAAGCTAACGTAAGCAATTATAATTGCGGGGAATAAAATGACCAACAAAAGGAGCTATACATATGAGTGTAGAATTTACGAACAATGATACAACTATGGAAGAAGTGATTATGAAGGCGGTTCAGAAGGCATTACTAGCTTCTCAGCATCAGTTTATGGATAGCGGATGGCTTTCCTTGAAAGACGGTGCTAAGTACGCCGGGGTCTCTTACAACACGTTTATTAAGTTCCGTGAGATGGGCTTACAAGTATGTGAAATAGAAGGTATCAAACGTGTTTCACGTAAAGAGATTGATCGTTTTTTACAACATCATAGCTTTTAATCATTATGTATAAGGATTTGCCTTTTAATTCGATTATAATATCACTAGAGGTAAATCCTCTCTTTAATCAATTGCCCCCGCAACTGATTCAGGAGGAGTTATCATGGTAAAGAAAAAAGTATCACCTATTAAATGCTATACGCTAAAAAATGGTGATAAACGATATGAGTTTCCAGTCTATTTAGGGATTGATCCGTTAACAGGAAAACAGAAGCGTACACTGAAACGAGGATTTAGAACACGTAAAGAGGCTGAATTAGCACTAGCACGTATTAAGCTAGATGTAGCAAATGGCACTTATCGTCAGGAGCGAGCGGAGACGTACCAAGAATTATATAACTTATGGGTAACACAATACGAAAAGACTGTTGAGGAAAGTACATTCGTCAAAACAGCAGGTATTTTCAAAAATCATATTTTACCTTCAATGGGTACCTATAAGATTGAAAAAATCAATGTAGATGTTTGTCAAAAGCATATTGATGAGTGGGCGGCAAAGTTAAAGAAGTTTAGGATGGTAAAAGCATATGCTGCAAAGGTATTAGACTTTGCTATTAAGCGTGGATTTATACAAACCAACCCATTTACACATGTAGACATGCCCACCACCGGTTCTAAAAAGGCTATTGTAACGGACGAAGATGAAGCGGAGAACTTCTACACTCGTGAACAGCTTATCAAGTTCCTATCATGCTTAGAACAAGAAAGTAACTTCAAAGCATACGCCTTATTCCGTTTACTTGCCTTCAGCGGTATGCGTAAAGGTGAAGCACTGGCACTTTCATGGAATGACTTAAACTTCACAACGAACGAGCTGCGTATTAATAAGGCACTCTCACGTGGGAAAGATAATAAGCTCTATATAAAGTCTACAAAAACAGGTGTTGCTCGTACGATTAAAATGGACGACAAGACAATGACAATATTAAAAGAGTGGAAGAAAAAGCAGAAGCAGGATTATTTAGTGCTAGGCTTCAATACAATGCAACCTAAGCAACTCGTATTTAGTAATGAAGTGAATGAATACCTACAGCCTACAAAGACTCGTAAATGGATTCTACACATTCAGAAAAACTATGGGCTAGGTACAATTACAATACACGGATTACGTCATACGCATTGTTCATTGTTATTTGAAGCGGGTGCTAGTTTGAAGGAAGTGCAAGATCGTTTAGGACACAGTGATGTACAAACGACAATGAACATCTATGCACACGTTACGAAAGAGGCAAAAGAAGAGGCTATACAGAAGTTTGCTAGCTATATTGAGATGTAATTTTCGTGACTACGTTTTGACTACGCTTTTGACTACGTTCGATTGATATTCAATTAAACTACATGACATAGGGCAAAAGAAAAAACCCTTGATATACAAGGGTTTTGACACTCATTGAAATTCAATGAAATCGTATTATGGAGACGGCGGGAGTCGAACCCGCGTCCAGAAGCTCCAATACGCCGGCTTCTACGCGTGTAGTTTGTCTACTTGCAATTCGCGAGTCCTTATGCCGACAAACAGGCGTCCGGATCGCTAACCTGGAAATCTCTTGCTACTGACTCAGGTGGCACCAGTAACCGTATCCCACTAAAGTTGGGCCCGACGTACTGCACATGGGCGATGCAGAGGCCGAGCGCTTACGAGCTTACGCTGCGAAAGCTAAATTTTGTTGTTTGCCAGTTATTATATAACTTCCGTTGATGACGGAGCCGAGACCTCCGACGCGCGACCAGAGCTTGAACCACCCCTGTCGAATCCGTAACGTCCCCGTATAATATCGGTAGCGTATGAAACGCACCTTATTTCCGGGTTACGAGCTAAGTCGTGTACGGGAAGAACAATAAAATCTTGTTCTATAATGAGTATCGTATGAGTAGATACCCACTGGCAACTTACATAACACATTATAAATCAAGCAACATCAAACTTCAAGCGAATCCCACGCCATTTTCTCTATCGATTGCTGGTGTGAATGCCAAATAATTCACGCCCAACCATTCCTACAATAAAATCAGCCTTATACTTTACTAAAAAAACATGCATTTTAGCTAAAAAATGAACGTTTTTATGCAAAAAAGAGCCCCGTACGAATAGCTACCGTGATAAAAAAGAGAGAAATTTACTAAAAAAGTTACTGGCATGAAGAGCAAAAACAGCGCCTTTTTAGATGAAAAAGTAGAAAATAATCAAGCTTTTTTTAAAAAATGCCCCTTGTTTCAAGAGGCTTGATACAAATCTTGATGCTGCAGTGATTCATAAATAACTCTTTATTTTAATCAAAAATAATAATAACGCATAATTTTTTACTAGAAAAAAATGAACCCCTCTCTGCAAAATCGTCAAAATCTTAAATTGTCGATTTTCATATACAACTTAATTAAGAATAAGCGCCATTCAGGTGAATAGTCCCGATTTGACACTTATTTAAAATTAAGTTGTATCTCGATTTTGCTATTTGACATAATCGAGGCATTAAAAATGATTGGTTTCAATTCAACATAAGTCAAAAAAGTTGCGCTTGTTTTCAATCAACAAAAATTTTAGGCTGATATTTGCAAACAATGGGCTGATATCCTGGAGTTTTAGGCTGATATATTCAAAAAAGAGGCTGATATATTTAACGTGCTTGCTTCTTTGCTAATTGCAGGCGACTTGCTTGCTCGTTAAAAACTTTTTAGTTCTGCTTCCGTTAAATTGAGGTAGCCCATGTAGTGTAATTGCATCGTGCCGTTCACAAATTTGACTACTGCGTAGCTTGGGATACCTGTTTTCAGGAAGGCTTTCGTTTTTTCTGGCCATTCTGAAAGAGGTTTGTTTTTATATTTATTTAAGTCGAATGTAGCATCCTCCGTCACATCGTAGTACTCCATCGCATTAAAAAAAGTATCTCGAAACGTTACGAAGTACGTTTGATTCGCTATTTTTTTAGCTGCTGTGACATCGCGCACGACATGATCGCCGTAATGGTCGGTTGGTGGCATATAGAAGACACCTTTTTCATAGTGTAGTAATTCGATTGGGCTCGGCTTCTTTGGTGATGGTAGTCCCAGTGCCGCACCATCTAACTCAATATCATGTAGCTGCTTCATTTTTTTCGCTACTTGTGCCTCGGTGTAGCCCAGGAAGTAATCTAATTTCCCGCCATCTTGCTTCACTTTTCCTCTCCAAATGAGGTCAATAATAACACGTGGATACGTTGTCTTATCTCGCTTATCCATCATTTGATAAAATCTATACTCTTTCATCCTTGTTTGTATTTTCTTAAAATCCTTAATAGAAGCATCTTTCCCGTCTAGTAAAACGGTGTTAAACCCTTTTGTTAACGTGGAAAACACATGACCAATTTGTCCCGAAATATCCGCCGTATCAAATGCGAACGCTTTTTTTCCAGCACTGCTTTTGATCACAAAGGTTTCTTCTCCTTCGTATGCTTTTATTGTTTTTTGAAATGTTTTTAAATCGACTGCTTTCGTGCCTAATCGTTGTTTATTTATTTTCCCCTGACACTCCCACCCATGAATGAGTGGGGTTCTAAAGTACAAAAGATTTCTTCTTTACTCTCCCATCAACCGATGAAACTGGTTGGGTACAACATAAAGACACGTTCTTATTTCCTTTAGACTTCAACGAACAAGACGACCTTTGCCATCATTAGCGTTCGCACCGGCTCATGCCTAAACCGTTTTTATCGTTTACCTTATTCCCATACTTTTAAGCGTATGGGATTCCTTTTTTAGTTTACTAATTAATGCATCGTGATTTTTAAGGAATAAATGAAATGTTTTAAAGCATAAATCTCTATCTATTTTATCTAAATCTTTATCATTAACCATGTTCATCAAAAGGAAAGCTGAATACAAATCTCGTTGGACTTTGATGCCATCGAAGTCATTCCAACGCTTGCTCAATGATTTTTTTGTATACGTATCATCAAAATGATTATATTGACTCGCTTTTACTTTAGTTGTATTCACTTTGTTTAATTTCAAACCATTATACTTTAACTTCCGTTCTAGGCAACTTAAAAGCATAGAAGGAGCACGATTCGATAAGGTTCTTCCAAACCTTTTCTTCTTCTTAAATCGACCTTTTTTATTTTTCTCTGTTTTTTTACTTCGTTTTTGAAGTCCTTTAAAGGGCATTGTTTCTACGAAAATTGTATCGCCCATAGATAACAGTTGATTAGACAATGTTTCATGGTCTTGTTTTCTTACCATTCGGTTCTTACGATGCAACTCTCGATATTGATTTCGTAGTTCAACATAACGATTCGAATATACCCATCTTTCTCCATTACTACGATTGATTGTTCCATCATCATTATATTTTAAAGGGTTTGTCGCTCTTTTACTTCTATCCATTTTGCGTTGAATTCGTTGAATGGCTTTCTCATAATTAACCACATTAGGAGCCAAACCCTTTAGCATTACTTGTTTCTCGGAGCTTGCTGCGACAGTAGAAGTACCTATATCGATTCCTACTCTTCCAATGCCTACCTGTTGCTTTACTCCCTCTGAGTTATACGATTGCGGCGGAACGCCTTCTAATATAAGTTGAGCATAATATACATATTTTCCTTTTAGAAACACTCGTTTAATACGAACGTACTTCACTTTAGCTTGAAGTGCTAAATGAGCATATGCATCTTGTTTTCGAACAATAACAGGAATAGAAAGACCTTTCCAAGTCAACATATCGTTTATGAAGCGGATACCCGTTTTATTTGATTTACCTTCAACGGATTCCATCTCTCCGTAGCGTTTAAAATATACTTTCTTCGCTTCACCAAACATCATTTTTTTAAAAGCTTGAAAAGCCCTTGTTCCCATTTTTTGACCAGCTTGTGAATCTATATTTTGTTTGAATCGTTGACTCATAGGTGTTAAAAAAGCATGAATAGAATACTCTGTCAACCCAAACTGTGCATTCAACTTCGAAAAAATAGCATTTCTCTCTTTTCCTTTTTTCATCTTTTTGGCTTTTTGATAGGATTTTGATTGTTGCATAGTGCGATAACGTTTGTATAATTCATTCACGCAGGCATTGTATATCTTGCGAGAAATTTCAAAACGTTTATCTAGAATATCATCTTGGAAAGATTCTGTTTTTAAGCGCAACGTTAATACATAGCTTGGCGTTGACATCGCATTCACCCCCTCGTTTTTTGATTTTCTACATAACGTCTAATGGTTTCGCTTGATACGTTTCCAGCAGTTGAAACAAAATAAGAACGCGTCCATAGACTTGGCAAATGTTGAAGATGAGGAAATTCCTCTCTCAACTTTTTAGAAGTCACTCCTTTTATTTTTGCCATTATGTCTGTTGGACTAAATGTTGGTAGTGTATTTAAAAACAAATGCACATGGTCTTTATCGCATTCCATTGCGATGACTTCGATTTCTAATTCTTCGCAAATCTCTTGAACCAATGTTTTGAAGCGCTCTTCAACTTTACTGTTGAGAAAAATTTTTCTCCTATATCTCGGACAAAACACAAAATGATAATGAATTAATGACACAGTTGTTTTAGTTCTTCTATATTCATTTAACATATATCGATTGTATCAGTTTAACTATTAAACTGCAACTTAAATACATTAAAAATTCAGATAATTAGAGCGTCGGTTTTGGCGCTCCTTATCTGACCTCACTTTCATCCCAAGCCTAAAGGCAAGGGCTTTCCTGTTCGGAAAATATGTAATTTGTACCATCTTTCGTTCGGAAGTGGTTTCTTTTCACAAATGTTTCTCCGCTAGTTGATTGGATAAAAGAAATGCTTACATCTGAGGTAGCCGAAGAATCCAGATTGATGGCTTCATGGAATAATAACTGCGCTTCATCTGCCTTCTCATTCCCTGCCCAAATTTCAAAAATATAGCTGCCTTGATTGCGATGAGTAAGTTCTGCATTAGCATAAGGCGATCCTTTCAATAAGATGTACATTTCATTTTGCCCGTCTTGATTTATGTCCATTAAGCCCGCATGTACAAGTCCAAATCCATTATTATAATACGTTGCGTTGTTTGGCATCGTACCGAAACGTTGTGCAATCTGTTCAAGGACCTTGCCTAATTGTTGTTGTCGTGTGATTTGTGTTTCTGAGAGAGTAGATGATTCCTGATGTTGCGCTACTTCCGCCGCGTTAGCATGTGATACGCCAATTGCTTCGTTTTCTGCACAACCAGCTAAACAAAGCATACCGGCTACTAATAATAGTTTTTTCAGCATAAAACCTCCTCAAATCACTTCCAATATATTACCAAAACGTAAAACACATGCCTACAATCGACATGTGCTTTTATGAAGCTATTTTATGATTCCGAAGCCAAGTAATGACCACTGCTAGTATTAATACAAAACCGAGGTACCCCATCGTTGAATAAAGTTTCCCTACCAATGTTGTAAATCCGACTAAGCTTACGGCAAAGCCAACTAATCCAATGAGCAGCACGGTTGGCTTGAACAATTTGCGATGCGGTGACATGAATCTAACGGTAAATATATACAGCATTCCTACGGCTGTATTGTACATCATACCTAACAAGATGATGGACATACATAGCCCGACTACTGGATGAATTTGCTTAGCCAGCTCTAATGTAGGCATATCGGTACCGGCTACTACATCCATTTTGACAAATAGTGCCGTATTAATTAATACAATTAAAGCACCTAGCATTATGCCGCCGAGAATACCGCCCCGCCCTGCTATTTTTCGGTCTTTTTCCGTACTGCCCATCACGATGAGCATCGCCGCACCTGCTGCAATATTATAGGACACATATAAAACCGCCCCCATCAGCCAATTGGTCGTAGCGGGTGTTTGATTTTTTGCCATTACATCTAACTCACTAATCGAGTAATCCATTGTGAAAAAAGAGTACATTAAAATAATAAAAATAATGCCCATTAAATACGGAGTTAACATGGCTACGATTTTCATAATATTTTCAGCGTTTAATAGAAGTGTTAAAATCGTTGCCGTTACCATGATGATACTGCCTACGCCTGGATGTATCCCGTACATTTGCTGAAATGTAGAGCCTGAACCCGCAAACATAACAACCCCTATGCCAAATAAAACAAGCGTAACCAAGATGTCTAGCACAGGACCCATATAGCGCCCTCCGATATAATATATGCCTTCTTTATGTGAGGTTGTTTGTAAATCCGAGCCTAATTGTGCCAATGTCATCCCTAAGAAAGCAAATATAACGGTCGCCACAATGGCACCCATCACTCCCATCAAACCAAAGCTCGTAAAATATTGCATGATTTCTTGTCCCGACGCAAAGCCAGCACCGACAATCAGCCCAACAAAGGCACCGCCAATTTGAAAGCTTTTCTTCATCGTACACCTACTTCTTTTTTCTTTACAGCACGATAAACATTGTCCTATTGTATGCCTAATATTTGTTGGACATGAGTCTGTTGTTTTTACGACATTGATAACATAAAAAGCATTCGGAGTACTAGGACTCCAAATGCCTTCTATCTTTCCCTATTAAGCTAGTTCTCTTTTATCTTTACGAATCCATGCAATAATGACCACAATAATTAACGCAAAGCCAAGGTAGCCCATTGTTGAATATACTTTGCCAACTAATGTCGTAAAGCCAGCTAAGCTTGCAACAAATCCAGCTAATCCGACAACGACAATCGTTGGCTTAAATACTTTATGGTCTGGTGCGACAAAACGGACTGTGAATGCATAGAACATCCCTACTGCTGTGTTGTACATCATCCCAAGAAGTGCGATTGCCATTAGCACACCGACTGCTGGGTGAATTTGTTTCGCTAATTCAAGCGTCGGCATATCGACACCTGCCACAACGTCCATTTTCACAAACATCGTAAGATTAATTAAAATGATTAATAAACCTAACATGATCCCACCTAAAATACCACCAACACCTGCTACTTTACGATCTTTGACAGTACCACCCATCACGATTAAAATGGCGGCACCTGCTGCAATATTGTACGACACATAAAGTAATGCACCGATCAGCCAGTTCGAAGCAGCCGCGCTTTGTGCTTGTGCCATTTCATTTGCCTCTGCCATGGAGATGTCCATCGTAAATAAAGAATAGATTAAGATAATGAAAATAATACCCATTAAATACGGTGTAATGACCGCAATTAAATTAATAATATTTTTTATATTTAATAGTAGCGTAAAAATCGTTGCGGCTACCATAATAATGCTACCAACCATTGGAGGAATGCCGAACATTTGATTAAATGTTGAACCTGCCCCTGCAAACATAACAACAGCTACGCCGAATAAGAAAAACGTAATTAGGAAGTCTAACACAAGCCCTATATAACGACCCCCAATATAGTAAATAACCCCTTTATGTGATGTTGTTTGGAGCTTTGAGCCAAGCTGTGCTAATGTCATGCCTAAAAAAGCGAATGCGGCTGTTGCGACTAATGCGCCGACAATCCCCATTAAGCCAAAACTCGTAAAGTACTGCATAATTTCTTGACCAGAGGCAAAGCCCGCACCGACAATCAGTCCGACAAAGGCTCCCCCAATTTGTAAACTTTTCTTCATATATTCACCTACTATTTTATTTAAAAATTCTGACAATATTATCCTGAATATATCCTTAAGCACCGCTTATTCGATGCTTAAGGATTGGGATTATTTGTATGTTTTCTTCTCAACTGTGTAAGATTCAACTGTTTCTACATTAACGTTGTAGCCGATGCCTGCTGTTTGAGGTACTTGGATATAGCCGTTTTCTGCCACCACTTCCGGATCAATAATATCTTTTTCCCAATAGCGATTAGAGCTTGCTGTATCACCAGGTAAAATGAAATTTGATAATGTTGTTAACGCGACATTATGTGCTCGTCCAATGCCTGACTCTAGCATGCCGCCGCACCATACAGGTACACCGACAGATTCGCAGTAGTCATGAATTCGCTTCGCCTCTGTTAAGCCGCCCACACGACCGATTTTAATATTAATGATTTTCGTTGCGCCTAGCTCCACTGCTTTACGTGCGTCTTCAAGTGAATGAATGCTCTCGTCTAAACAAATAGGTGTATGTAATTGTTTTTGCAGTGTCGCATGATCGATAATGTCATCGGATGCTAATGGTTGCTCGATCATTGTTAAGTTGAACTCGTCTAATTGTTTCAGTAGTTCTGCATCGGATAAGCGGTAAGCCGAGTTTGCATCTGCCATAATCGCCACATCTGGGAATTTTTCGCGTAATGTTCGCATTACATCAACATCCCAGCCTGGCTTAATTTTTACTTTAATGCGTTTGTAGCCTTCTTTTACATATTCGTCTACTAATGCGACTAGTTCATCAATCGAATTTTGAATGCCGATACTAATGCCAACTTCGATTTGCTCTTTTTTCCCACCAAGTGCAGCAGCTAATGATTGATTTGTTTGCTGTGCATAAATATCCCAAATCGCGCCTTCAATTGTCGATTTCGCCATATTATTTTTGCGGATTGGCTCAAAAATATCGCTCACTTCATCTGGATGTGCCATTTCTTTATTTAAAATAAGCGGAATTAAGAAATCCTCAAGCATATGCCAGTTTGTTTTTAATGTTTCTTCATTGTACCAAGGGGAATGGAAAGCAACGGATTCTCCCCAACCAGTTGTGCCGTCCTCATCTTTTGCTTCTAATAGTAAAAAGTCTTTATTTGTAAACGTACCGAAGCTTGTTGTAAAAGGTGCTTTTAGTTTCATTTGTAAATGACGAACTGTAATTTCAGTAATTTTCATATTAGTTTCCTCCAAGTGCTAACGTTTCTTTCTTGACGAAAATATAGTCGTTCCATTGCTCATTTTTTTGAATGCGGACAGCAGCATAATTGTTAGCAAACATCGTTTCAAATACGTTGCGTGTTGCAAGACGCCAGTGCATCGCATGTTCTTGACTTGTTGCCTTTAATGTTTGAAAATCTTTCGGTACAGGCAAAGAATAAGCAGGCGCTGTTATATGTTCAAGTGTGGTGATATGCAATTTCGGCAACCCGTGCTCATCCATCACAATGTCCCCAAGTGCTTGTGGCTGTTCAATTTGTGGCTCTTGTTGGTGTGTTACGTAATCACTCGTTAAATGCCAATGCACTTCAAAGCGGTCAGATGGGAGGCCTTTATTAAACCCGTCCTGCATTTCACCGTAACAATTTTCGATATACGTATCGCAAATGCCGTTTAGCTTTGTTAAGTTTAAGTACCCATTACGCGTTTCTAGCGGATCATACGTCCAAATCATGAGGTCATAGCCTTTTGCAATCGCCATTTCACGCTGGGCAAACTTTAATCGTTCACCAATTTGTTGCGAACGATATGTTTCATCAATCCCTAACATATGTGAGCACAAATAGCTTTTGCCTTCCTTTATTCCTGCAAAGCCGTAGCTAAATCCAATTAATCGCTCATCGTCATAGGCACCGACAATCATGCCACCATTTTTGATAGCCGTTAATGTTTGATGTGTTGGAATCGGCTGAATCCCCCAAACGCGTTGTTCAAGTTGTTGAACTTGCTCCATTTCTTCAATTGTTTTTAGCTCTTTTATGGAAATCATCATGTATCGCTTCTTTCTACTTGCTGTAGTGCTAACAATAAAGCCCTACTTATAATTTGAGCGCCTATCGGTAGACGTTGTTCGTTAAATGTCATTTGTGGATGGTGAAGTCCTGGTGCGACACCACATCCTAAACCAAGCATCGTTGTTTTCAACTGTGGTCTTGTGTATGCATAAAAGTGAAAATCTTCGCCGCCTGGTGTCACAACATCTGGTGCACAATGTCCTTCACCGACTGTGTCAATAATGGCTTGCTTCATCAGTGCTTTTGCTCCATCATCGACCTGTGCTGCAGCGATATGTGCCGCTACGTTTGTTGTAATCGTCGCGCCATATAACGTACTAACGGCTGCAACGGCCTTTTCAAACCCTGCTGTTAACACATCCATTGTGGCATTTGTTTGGGCACGTGCATCAATGCTAAATGTTGCTGTCCCCGGAATAATATTTGTGGATGAACCCCCTGCTTGTAGCTGCGTCATTTTAATGGATGCGGACTCTGTCGGGCTAATCCAAATTCGTTTTAGAGCATCGACTAAAGCGGCTGCCACCTCAATAACATTGACCCCTTGTTCAGGTCGAGCGCCATGTGCTTCAACACCTGTAATCGTACCTGTCAAAAGCTTCGCCGCACCGTGATATAACGCAGGTGCATGCACACCATCCGGAAGCTCGACTAACGGGCGGACATGTGTGCCAAATAAATATTCCAATGAATCGACGACACCTTTTTCGACTAATGCTTTTGCTCCTTGCGCCTTTTCTTCAGCTGGCTGGAAAATGAGTCGAACAGCTCCAGGCAACGTTTCTTTTTGTTCATTTAATAGAAATGCCACCCCGATCGCCATTGTCATATGCCCATCATGACCACATGAGTGATTGGCTTTAAACTCCCCGTTCACTTCTTGCCAAAGTGCATCGATATCTGTGCGGAACCCAACTTTTGGTATCCCTTGCCCAATATCCACATAGAGACCCGTCATATCGTCAAATGTATGTGGCGCCAGTCCCATTTCTTTCAGTAGCGACACTATATAGGCAGTTGTATTGACTTCCTGCCAGCTTATTTCTGGATTGGCATGTAAATGGGCAAATACGTTTTGCATGCGCTCCGCTAATTGTTGTTCTGTCATCTCGTTCAACTCCATCGATTTGCAATAAAGCTATTTTGAAAATCATCGTATTTTACGCGTTGCTGATTATAGTACGCGGCATCATGTGACATCATCCCGACGACAAGAGTATTTAAAAACACCATGAGGGCTGGCATCATGTCAATTGTCGATAGCTCTGTTTGCTGTAACACAAACGCTTCATTTGCAATGGCATGAATGGGCGCTACATTTGTATCGGTAATGGCAATCGCATACACACCGCATTTTCTAAATTCCTCTGTAATGTGGATTGGCTCTTTATAGTAGCGATGCAATGAAATCACGATCGCAAGCGCTGTTTCATCGACTTCTTGCACTGTTCGAATGAGTGCATTCGTCTCTGTTGGCACAAGCTTGACATTCGGGCGAAGCATATTGAGCGTAAATTGAAGCCATTGTGCTGCAAAGCTTGATGCCCCTGCACCGATTAAATAAATCGCTTTTGCTTCATGCATTTTTTTCGTCGTCTCTTGAAATTGTTCTGGATTTATTTTTTCTGCAATTCTGATAATTTGATGGCTAGTTTGCCTCATCACCTTTTCGCAAAGCTGTTGCTCTTTAAATAGCTCTTCTTTGGATGAAACATAATTGCCTAATGTGCTGTTTGTATTGTGTTCAAATAAATACATCGTCAGTTCTTTTTGTAGTTGCGCATAGCCATTTAACCCAATGGCGTAGCAAAAGCGAATGACCGTCGTTTCACTTGTACTCGCTCGCTCTCCTACCTCCGCAGCAGAATGAACTCCAATGTATGTCGGATTATTTAATATAAAATTTGCTACTTTTTGCTGCGACTTCGATAACGAATTAAAATGTTGCTCGATTCTTTCTTTAATCGTTCCCATTTCAGCCAAATGAAGTCACCCCTTTATTTTTAGCCAATATGAAGTTTACACTTCAAATTCTATTTAGTAATTTAACACGAATCAAAATGTGGTGCAATAAGTTTTCTGAAATTTCATAGTTATTTGTTTTCTCTCTTTTTTTGGAAAATTAGCATGAAAGCATTTTAAAATACAAAAAAGCATGAACGAGCTAGCAATTCAGTTCATTCATGCCTCTTCATAAAATTTTAATAATAGCCATATTAGTTGAAAGAAGTTCTAACCACACATACGAAAACCTAAGCGGTCATATCGCAGCCTCCGCGCTTCGCCACAGCCTACACAGGAGCTAAAACAGGCGTGGCCTGTTTGGATCTCCTGTTCCTACTCCTGACGCTACGCTTTCGTCGCAAAGAAAATCTTGGCTCCTGTGGCTATGACGCGCTACGGCAAAAGTGACTGTTTCTTAATAATCTAAAAATCTATTTCTCGTATCTAAAAGACATCATTTTATGTAAGTAATTTTCCTAAAAGTCAATCATACTTTATGATAAAAACCTATAAAAGATGATGAAATAAGGATATACAAATATCCACTAATACATAATGCGCTACTTTTACAAATTAACAGATTGGTAGAAAAGCCACATAGACAGCAGCATTTACTTTCTCTTAGGTTCGCCGTTGCTTGAAGCGGAAACACGAGACTCCTGCGGGAAAAGCGAGAAAGTCGAGACCCCACAAGGAGCTTTGCGACTGAGGAGGCTCGACCTCGCCCGCGGAAAGCGAGTGTTGGAGCGGAAAACAACGGCTACTTTAATAAAAATTAATATTGATTTTTTGCTTTGAATGCTCTTTCCATTTCACGTTTTGCTTCTTTTTTACGCATGTCGTCGCGTTTGTCGTAGTCTTTTTTCCCTTTGGCCATACCGATTAATAGCTTGGCATAGCCGTCTTTAATATACATTTTCAGCGGGACAATCGTATAGCCATCACGTTTTACAGCACCGACCAATTCACCGATTTGCTTTTTATGTAATAATAGCTTGCGGTCACGTAGTGGTTCATGGTTAAAGCGATTTCCTTGGTCGAACGGCGAAATATGCATATTGCAAATCCACGCTTCCCCATTACGAACACGTACATATGAATCCTTTAGCTGTACTTTGCTGGCACGTACAGACTTGATTTCCGTTCCTGTTAGCACCATACCGGCTTCGATTGTTTCCTCAATAAAATAATCATGACTTGCTTTTTTATTTTGAGCTAATACTTTCCCTTGTCCTTTAGCCATCTTTCACAACTCCTCATTGCAAGATTTTCCTTGCTCATTATTCCCATTATAACGTAAAAAGTGGCTAGAGACACGTTCGCCCCTAGCCTCTCTTGCTACTTCTTTTTCTTCTTTTTCTTTTTCGTAATGCCTTCATAAAACTTTGGCTTGTCTTTGCCATCTTTTCGTCTACCGCGCGGATCACGGTCACCGGAAGAAGAACGTTTACCACTACGCTCTTTTTCACCGCGTCCGCCTTTACCGCCTCGTTTATCACGACGTTCTGAACGCTCTCCATCTTTCTTTTCACGGCGTCCAGCTGTAATGACTTTCGGTACGACTTTACGTGGGCGAGTGCCGTATGATTCCACCATACCAACAATTTCAAAATCAACTGAAGATTCTTCAATGACCACATTGGCTACACGGATTTTCACTTCATCACCAATACGGAATTGACGCCCCGTACGCTCCCCAATCATGACCATCATACGGTCTTCAAAGCGGTAATAGTCATCTGTCATATTGCTGATGTGCACTAAGCCTTCAACTGTATTTGGTAGCTCCACAAAAATACCGAAGTTGGTAATCGATGACACCATCCCAACAAACTCTTCACCGATTTTATCAGACATAAATTGTGCCTTTTTCAATGCGTCTACATCACGTTCTGCATCTACAGCACGACGCTCACGTTCAGATGTATGGTCAGCGATTTCGTCCATGACCGAATTCCAATGTACGACCGTCTCTTTGGATGTATCCCCATTCACTAAATATGTGCGAATTAAACGGTGTACGATTAAGTCCGGATAACGACGAATCGGCGATGTGAAGTGTGTATAATAATCTGTCGATAAACCGAAGTGACCGAGTGATTCAGGATAATACTTTGCTTGTTGTAATGAACGAAGCAACATCGTTGAAATGACTGGCTCCTCTGGTAATCCCTCAATCGATTTAATAATTTCTTGTAATGCTTTCGGATGAACAGAGTTACCTGTCCCTTTAATAACTAAGCCGAAATTTGTCACAAACTCGAAGAAACGCTGTAGCTTCTCTGGCTTCGGATCTTCGTGAATACGATAAATAAACGGCAATTCCATCCAGTGGAAGTGCTCCGCTATCGTTTCATTCGCTGCAAGCATAAACTCTTCAATTAAACGCTCTGCCACTGTACGCTCACGAAGCACAATATCAGTTGGCCAGCCTTCTTCATTTACAAGTACTTTCGATTCTTTAAAGTCAAAGTCAATCGCACCACGGCTCATTCGCTTCGTACGTAAAATTTCTGCAAGCTCTGCCATGTCTCTAAACATTGGCACTAACTCTTTATAACGCTCCATTAACTCTGGATGGTCATCTGAATGTTCCAAAATTTTATACACATCCGAGTATGTCATACGCTCTTTTGTTTTAATGACACTTTGGAAAATTTCATGTTTAATGACTTGCCCTGCGCCATCAATAATCATTTCACAAGAAAGTGTTAAACGATCTACTTGTGGGTTAAGTGAACAAATCCCATTGGATAGACGGTGCGGAATCATCGGAATCACACGGTCTGTTAAATAAACAGACGTCGCACGGTCATAGGCTTCTTTATCAATAACCGAGTCTTGTGTGACGTAGTAACTCACGTCTGCAATGTGTACACCTAGCTTATATGTACCGTCTGCATTTTTCGTTACCGTAACCGCATCGTCTAAGTCTTTTGCATCTGCTCCATCAATCGTCACGATGACCTCATTACGTAAATCGCGACGCCCGACTAAATCTTGTTCTGTAATTTCGTCCGGCACTTTCGTTGCAGCGTCCACTACTTCTGCAGGGAACTCAGGCGGAATGTCATGTTTGTAAATAATTGATAAAATATCGACACCTGGATCATTTGTATGTCCGAGTATTTTTGTCACAATCCCAGTAGCTGATTTAATATGATCTGGCCAATTTGTCACTTCTACAACGACTTTATGTCCATCGACAGCACCAAGCGTATCTTCTTTCGCAACGAAGATATCCATGTTCATTTTTTTGTCGTCTGTTATTACAAAGCCGAAACCACGGTTTGCTTGGAATGTACCGACAAAGGATGTTTTGCCGCGCTCGACAATTTTTGTCACGGTGCCTTCACGGCGATCACCGGATGTTTCGTTTAACACACGGATTAATACCGTATCTCCATTTAATGCACCATTAATTTCATGTGGTGGAATAAAAATATCATCCATGCCTTCTTCATCTGGTGCCACGAAGCCAAAGCCTTTCGCATGCCCGATAAATCGCCCGCGTAATAAATTCATACGCTCTGGTAAACCATATCGATTAGAACGAGAACGCACAATCAATCCTTGCGCTTCCATTTTTACAAGTGTTTTCACTAATACTTTAAATTCTTCTGCATCTGATAACTCAAAGGCATCCTCGATTTCAGCAACCGTCATGGGCTTATACTGTTCATCCTTCATAAATGTGAGGATGCGTTGTTGTAAATCATCTTTTTGTACCATACTTGTCCCTCCTTCAACGGGAATTCTATATTGTCAACCATTAGACATGCCAATCGAGCTTTTCTAAAAACTGATAAATGTCTTCATGTAGTTGATCTTTTTCTTTATCCAATGTAATGACATGACCTGATTCATCGTACCATTTTATTTGTTTTATATTAGATTGCGCTTCTTCGTATATATAATGCGCAGATTTCGGGTCAATGATGTTATCATTTGTGGCTTGCACAACAAAAATCGGTGCATATACTAAATCGACTTCAGCTCGCACGCTTGCGACAAGTTGTTGTAAGTCAGGTAGCGAAGGCATTCCTTGCTGACGTATTGCCTCTACCTCTGCTTCAATTTCTGTTTCGGTTTTTCCTTCTGATTTTTTATACTGCTTAGCATATTGCAGTACACCTTTAAACATGATATCTAGTGCGCGCATCTTCATCGGTGCACACATCGTAACAATGCCTTTTACTGGTTTATTGAGTCCCAATTTTAATGAAAAAACGCCACCGAGCGATAATCCTGCAACGGCAATTTCTTCGTATCCTGCTTGCTGTAATTCATTGTAGCCATTTAGGACATCTTGCCACCACTCATCAGGGTATGACTGAATGAGCTCTTCAGGTGGTACGCCATGTCCCTTATAATGTGGCGCTAAAGAAGTATAACCGCATTTTTCTAAAAAGCGACCAAGCATCCGGACATCCGCCGAACTCCCCGTAAATCCATGAAGCAATAACACCGCACGCGGCCCTGCCTCAAAGAAGAATGGTGTATTTTGTGCCTTTCGCATAACGCTCCTCCATTCTCTCATATTTACTAAATTTTATCATTATAAACAATTCGATATAATCGTTTATATTGTATCCTTTTATAAAGATACAACTCGCCCCAAATAGAGCGAGCTGATAGTTTATGTACGATGTATACTCTTTTCCGGGAAAAGGAGCAATAGTTCTTATATATGTGCATTTTAATGTTCCCGCATAACGATTGAATTTAAAAATCAGCCTCCATATTGCACGCTTATTGTCTCCTTTGCTTGCATTTCGGCTAAAAATAAATGTCTTTGAACGGTTCACTGCAGGATTTTGATTGGATACGGTAGTGTTTTGCTCATGCTGGATTGTTTTGACCGGATGCAGCTAATTTTTGCTCGGATACCTTAGCTTTTTGACCGTTCAGCTTCGCCAGTTTTAAGATGCTTTATATAGAAGATATGAATAAAATAAGGGGGTGTCCGGAAAATTTTCACTTTCTGGACACCCCCATTTACTATGCGTCTATTAAAATTTCGTAATAGCTAGCGTTAAAATAAAGAATAGTACGGATAATACAATTGTCACACGGTGTAACACTAAATCCATACCGCGCGCTTTTTGTTTACCAAAAAGTTGTTCTGCTCCACCAGAGATGGCCCCCGATAAACCAGCGCTTTTACTTGATTGTAATAATACTACTGTAATTAAAGCTAAAGATACGATGATTAATAAAACAGTAATTAACGTATGCAAAACGTCCACCTCTTTCACTTGAAAACATTACAACAAATAACAGTATAGCAAAAAGTGAGGAAGGTGACAACTTGCATTCCTCTATTTTACGAAAACTTCCAAATTAATCGTCATCATCATTGTCCATATCGTTATCATGGTCATTGTCATCTAAAATCCCCTCATCCTCATCGCTATCGTCACTGTTATCGCTGCATGCTGTTAAACTAAATGACAATACTAAAATAATGATTACGAGCCATGATGTCCAAAGCTTTTTCATCGTGCTTCCTCCTCTAGTTAAGTGATTTATTTTACTCAAAACTAGTGAAAAAAACACATGATTATTTCGAAAAATTGTTATACTGACATTCGCTCACGTCACGCTTTGCGGCTAATGCTAGTGGAATCATCTAACGTGCTTCTTCGTTTGCCATTAATTTTTTCACTTCTATATAATAAAGCTGCATGCCGTCTTTTTCATGAATGTTAAAGCGGTAGCCACTATAATCGATAAAGTCCTCTTCATCCAGCTCCATATCATTCGTGAAATACCAGCCACCAAGCGTCTCGACATCTGGGTATTCTTCATCTAATGTCAGACTAAGCAACTGATCGATTTCATACAATAAAATTTTCGAATCAATAATATAGTGTCCCTCTGAAAGCTTTCGAACAGGTGGCTCCTCATCTTCATCAAACTCATCCCGAATTTCACCGACAAGCTCTTCTAAAATATCTTCAACGGTTACGAGCCCACTTGTCCCACCGTATTCATCAAGTAAAATTGCCATATGGATACGCTCTTTTTGCATTCTTTGTAACAGTTTATGAACCGGCGTTGACTCCACTGTTTTAATCACAGGATTTAAAAAGTTCATCACCGCAAAGGTTTCTGCTAAAATTTGATCACTCATGCCTTGTGTTAAAAAATCTTTAATATTTAAAAAACCAATAATATTATCGCGGTCCCCTTCATAAATCGGGTAGCGGGTATAACGCTCTTCAGAAATTTGGGTTAATACCTCTTCAAAAGTGGCATTCACCTCAAAGCCTACAATTTCTGTACGTGGGACCATAATTTCGCGTGCAATCTTATCATCAAACTCAAACACATTATTAACAAAATTCAGCTCATTCCCGTTGATTTCACCTGACTTATAGCTTTCTGTCAGCAGTAATCTCAGTTCCTCTTCTGTATGGGATAATTCATGTTCACTTGCTGGCTTCATACCAAATAATCTTAATAAAACGCGCGCCGAGCCATTCAGTAACCAAATAAATGGATACATCATTTTATAGAAAACTTGAATTGGCTTTGAAAATGCTAATGTGACAGCCTCTGCTTTTTGAATAGCAATCGTTTTTGGCGCAAGCTCCCCCACGACAACGTGCAGAAATGTGGCAATCGCAAATGCGGCAGCAATTGTAAACCAATGCACGTAATTTGTACTTAACCCGAGCCATTCAAAAAATGGATGTAACATAAACTCGAACGTCGATTCACCGACCATCCCAATCCCTAAAGCAGTTACTGTAATCCCGAGCTGACATGCCGATAAATATTCATCTAGATGCATTGTCACACGCTTTGCTGCAAGTGCATTCCCTTGCCCTTCTGCAATGAGCTGGTCAATCCGCGATTGCCTTACCTTTACAATCGCAAATTCAGTTGCCACAAAAAAGGCAGTTAGTGCTAATAAACCTGTAAAAACCGTTAATTTCAGTATGGTCAACCAGTCGTCTTACTTATAAAAGTAAGACTTCACCTCCTAAAATAGGATATTATATACTCTTCGTTTCACGTACTATTCACATCATTATATTTCATATTATTCAAACAAATTGTAACATACATCCTACAAATAAAGCGATTTCATCTTATTTGTATGCAAAACTTTCAAAAAGGTTTTGACATATACCTGATACACTGCTCACCTATACTGTAATTCGTTGCTGATGAGCAAGGCAAGCTGACGAAACCTCTTTTTAGTAAGAAGGAAGCCTACGATTCGCATAGTATCGTAGGCTTCTCTTGACTATTTTATTGTTCACGAACATTTTTTATAAAGAATGATAGTATAAGCGCAATGACGGCAATGACTAAACCGAATGTAATGGAATTTTGCAATCCATCACTCATGCCTTGCACAGGGTCTGCTGCGCCACTTGCTGTAATCGACAAAATGGTTACGGCTACTGCTGTACCAATAGCACCAGACACTTGCTGTAACGTATTCATAATCGCTGTACCATCTGGATAAAGTTCGCGTGGCAGTTCGTTTAATCCATTTGTTTGAGCTGGCATCATGACCAGGGAAATCCCAATAAACATGGCGATATGTAACGCAACAATGAAAAATGGCGATGTTGTAGCGTCAATACCGCGTAAGAAAAACAAGCTAATCATCACGATTACTAATCCACTAGGCACCATTTTAGTCGGTCCAAATTTATCAAACAAATTGCCTGCCACAACAGACATAAATGCATTAATAATACCACCAGGTAGTAAAACAAGACCTGCAAAAACAGGTGCTAGCAACAATACATTTTGTAAATAAATTGGTAAAATAATCATTGTCGATAAAATCGCCATCATACAAATCATTAAAATGATTAATGCAATGACGTACATCGGATATTTGAATACACGTAAATTTAACATTGGTCGTTCCATTTTCAATTGACGGATGCCAAATAAAATCAGCGCCACTACACCGACACCAATGCTAATCATTACTTCTGGCATTAAAAATGTCCCAAGCTCTCCTGAAATACTAAAGCCGTACACAACGCCGCCAAATCCAATCGTCGATAAAATAAATGACCATACATCTAGCTTCCCTGGTTGCACTTCACTCACATTCCGTACAAAGCGAAGACCGACTAATAAAGCTAACACTAAAAACGGTAGTGCTATCCAAAAAATCCAATGCCATGTTAAACGATCTAACACAACGCCTGCAATTGTCGGACCGATCGCTGGTGCAAAAATAATGACAAGACCAATTTTCCCCATCGCAGCACCGCGTTTATTAATTGGGTATACGAGTAAAATTACATTCATCATAAGAGGTAAAATGATGGCTGCACCAATCGCTTGTACGATACGTCCAATTAAAAGGACAGCAAATACCGGTGCAATGGCCGAAATAATCGTGCCACTAATAGAGAACATAAGAGAGGCTGCAAATAGTTGGCGCGTCGTAAAACGCTGCATTAAAAACGCCGATACGGGCACTAAAATACCAAGTGTTAATAAATAACCGGTTGTTAACCACTGAATCGTAGAGGTTTCTTCCCCGAAATCTTTTCCAAGTTGGACAAACGCCATATTTAATGCCGTTTCATTGAATAATCCAATGAATGCCGCAATTAAAAATGCCGATATAATTTTATTCCTTTGTTCGTATAGCTCTTCCATTGTACTTCCTTTCTTCCTTCCAAATTCTATTACTCAACTTAACAAACTTTGTGACATTTGCATAGTTTTTTTACATGACTTGCCAAAAGCAAAACAATTATTCTACGATGATAGAAAAGCTTTGGATGGTGAACATATTGAAACAACGTATTTTAATTATAGAAGATGAGCCTCAAATCGCACGTGTACTACAATTAGAGCTGGAATTTGAGGGCTACGAAACGAAAATGGCACATACAGGAACCGAGGGGTTAATCGCTTATCGGGAAGAATCCTGGGATTTGGTCTTATTGGACATTATGCTACCCGAAATGAACGGACTTGATGTGTTAAAACGAATTCGAAAAGATCCGCGTATGACACCCGTTATTTTATTAACCGCTAAAAACGATGTGAAAGATAAAGTAGAAGGACTTGATCTCGGGGCAAATGATTATGTGACGAAACCTTTTGAATTTGATGAATTACTTGCACGCATTCGTGTAGCACTTCGATTTTCACAAACGGCCGCCCCGATTTCAAATGAATTGAAATATGCAGATCTCCTTGTCGATGAAGCGACACGCGAGGTAAAGCGAGCTGATATTAATATCGATTTAACACCACGTGAGTATGATTTACTCATGCACTTTATGCGACATCCAAGAAGCGTACAGTCGCGCGAACAGTTGCTCAATGCGGTATGGGGCTTTGATTATTACGGTGATACTAATGTCGTAGACGTCTATATTCGGTACCTCCGTCAAAAAATCGATTCGCTTGGCTCCCCTCTTTTTCATACCGTACGCGGTGTTGGGTATGTCATGAAGGAGTCATAAAATGAAACTGAATACAAAGGTAAATATTTTATCGACGCTGTTAACGTTAATTATTTTAATTAGTAGCTATACGGGCATTTATTTTTTATTTAAAAATTTAGCGTACGATACAGAATATGCACAACTACAAAATCGAGCAGATGAACTCGTTGCAGCCGTTAGTATGCTGGAATCAGTGGAAAATATCGACTCATTATTTCAGGCATATATCCCGCCAAATGGATCGTTACGTGTAGTGAATGAGCAAGATAAACCACTTCTTCATATTCAAGAAACGGCTAGCGCTGAACGAATTCCATATACAATTGAGAAGAATGCCAATTTTACTGTTTCTTTGTGGAATCAAACGCCTGTCATAGCAATGGCATACCCGCTCATTTGGCCAGATCATACCGTTGTGACAGTAGAGCTCGTTCAGTCGCTCCCTGATATCGCGAAAAATATGGAACTGTTAAAGTGGATTTTGATCTTGATGACGCTTGTTGCGATGGTACCTATTTATTTAGCGAGTGTTGTCCTTGTACGCATCATCGTTCGTCCTATTCAAAGTCTTACGACAACGATGCAAAAAAACATTGAAACATCTCGCTACGAACAAATTACATTACAAAATCGTAATCGAGACGAAATCGCTGAAATGACACAAACCTACAACAAATTCATGCAGCAAGTAGAAACTAACTATACAAAGCAACAGCAATTTATCGGTAATGCATCTCATGAGCTAAAAACACCCTTAACTGTCATTGAAAGCTATGCAAAACTGTTGGAGCGTCGCGGATTTTCCAATGAATCCGTAAACAAGGAGGCACTTGAAGCCATTTTAAAAGAAACGAGTAATATGAAACAGTTGATGGAACAAATGCTTCAGCTTGCAAAGGCCAGTGAACAACCAAAAATGGAATGGGCAACTGTTGCCATTAAATCACTTCTTACAGATATTTCCCAAAGTATGAAACAAGCATATGGCACGGATATAATCATTTCTGGGGAAAACATAACGGTTGCATCTGATGAAGCTAAATTAAAACAGCTATTATTTATTTTTCTAGACAACGCACGAAAGTATAGTGAAAAAACAATCGATGTACGGATAGTAAGTGAAGATTTAATAAAAATTTGCGTTACCGACTACGGTGTCGGTATTCCTGAAGAAGACATTCCCCATCTATTTGATCGTTTTTATCGTGTCGATAAAGCACGAAATAGGAAAACAGGTGGCACTGGTCTCGGTTTAGCCATCGCTAAACAACTTGCTGATTTGCTAAAAATCGACATGGGGTTTACTAGTAAGGTCGGGGTGGGCACAACAGTGACATTATCGTTTACGAAACGAGGCACAAGTGATGAAAAGTAAGATGAAAATTCTCATGATTAGCTGTGGGGCCGTATTACTTGGACTATTACTTATTAATACAATTCATCATTTAACAGAAGAAACTACCCTGTCTGAAAAACAAATTATTTCGCGAGTAGAAACACTATACGTTGGGGTGGTTGAGCATGTCATAAAAAAAGGACCGCAATATATGATTACTTTTTCTACAGAAAAAGGGACTTATGAAGTCGCAGTAGATGAAGTAAACGGGCGGTTTTCAAATTTAACATTCATTTATGAAAAACCAACTATAGTAGAAAATGAAACATCGTCACATGTAAAGGATGAAGAAACTCCTGTGGACAAACCAAATACACCAAGCGAGACCGATGTGCAAACAAGTCCACCAGTGGAACAACCAAGCTCACCAAACGAGACAGATGCGCAGACAAGTCCACCAGTGGAGCAGCCAAGCTCACCTCCACCGCAAGAAAATCCAATTTTATTAACAGAGCAACAAGCCATCGCCATCGTACAAAAACAATTTTCTGGTGAAATCGAAGACGTAGATTATGAAAATACAGCAGACGGGGGCTATTACGCAATTGAAGTGGATACGGAAACAGAGGAAATAAAAATAAGAATACATGCCATTACAGGAAAAATTTTATCCGTTTCATTTGACGATTAATTTTCTCATGAAATTCTAATCTTTCTCACAGACTGTTTTCATGTTCACTTCTTACAATAGCCTTAACAATAAATGAAGGAGTGACAAAATATGAAAAAGGCAATTATTATCCCAACCGTATTTTTAGGCATTCTAGGTGGCTATGCCATCGCCCAAACAGAAATTTTCAGTTCAGCAGAAAACGTAACAAAGATTACAGCAGCACAAGCAAAAGAATTAGCGTTAAAAGAGTTTAATGGAAAAATTATTGAATTTGAATACGACCATGATGATTTAGTACCTCACTATGATTTTGAAATTGTTGGTTCAACAGAAAAGGTGGATGTAGAAGTCGATGCAATGACAGGAACTGCTACTATTACAGAGCGTGAAACCATCAAAAAAGCAAATCCATCACAAGCACCAAAGATTACGGCAACACAGGCAAAAGAATTAGCGTTAAAAGAGTTTAATGGAAAAATTATTGAATTTGAATACGACGATGATGATGCAGTACCACACTATGATGTTGAAATTGCTGGGACAACAGAAAAGGTGGATGTAGAAGTCGATGCAACGACAGGAGCCGTTACCATTACAGAACGTGAAACAATCAAAAAAGCAAATCCATCACAAACAACACAGGCACCTAACACCCAAACTACTCAGTCACAACAAGTAGCGCAAACACCGAAAGCGGAAACAACACCGGCTCCGCAAACGACGACAAATAAAACAACTACTGCTCCACAAGCGAGCAATACCATTACAAAAGCCCAAGCGATTGCGATTGCTCAGCAAAGAGCAGCGGGTACAGTCACAAAAGTAGAATTTGATGATGATGATTATGAATATGAAATCGAAATTAAAAATGGACAAATAGAATATGAATTCAAAATTCATGCTAAAACAGGCGCTATTTTATCATATGAAGAAGATCACGACGACGATTTAGATGACTAAATTTTCCAACGATGAAGGATTTTTTACCTTCATCGTCTTTTTATTTTTAGTCATTAATACATAGATTCACAAAAAAAGAGGAAAGTATTGTAAAAATTTTTATTTTATCAGAAAAACAATATTCAAACTTCACACCCCTTATTTATCAGACTATTCTGTTTAAAAATCACGTTTTTATACTATTCTTAAATATTTTCTGTAATAAATACATTTTATTCTACTTTACAACGTTATTTTCTTATTTTATATTATAGAAAGAAAATTTATTTAATTCCAAATTATTCATAAATAGGGGTGAGGATGATGCTTTACTTTTTTATGTTATTAACAATTGCCTGTTTAACATACGCACTTGTAAAAAAGAGATTCATATTTTTGACGGTTCCAGTAGCAACCATGATGCTCTATATGGTCATTAAAATTATTATGGTTCCTCTTCCATTAGGGGAAACATTAAAGTTTATTTTCGGTTTACGTTAATGTCCACATATTGTTGTATTATTCTTTTTCTCAATAATTTTCTTTGTTCACGCAAAGATCATTATATAATCCACGCATCGAAAGGGGGATCATTTTTTTAAAGTAATATTCTAGTTATCTTGCAATTTTTAAAGGGGTAAATGCTTAATCAGGGGGAAATATTCAAAAGGGGTGATTTTCATGAGAAAGATTGAAAAAAGCAAGGCTGATGCTTACTTCCGCGAAAAAAATACGTATATGGTTATTTTCTTTATCGTTTGGTTCGTTGTATCGTTTGGTACCGCTGCATTTGCAGACTCACTAACAGATATTCAAATCTTAGGGTTCCCGTTCCATTACTTCATGGGGGCAATTGGTGCACTAGCAACCTTCATTATCTTGCTATTTGCAAATGCCATTGTTGGAGATATGATCGACAAAAAATATGGCATTGATGACAAGAGAAATGAAGAAATTAGCGCTGGAAAAGTGCTAGATCACTAATAGCACTCATTTTATGAAAACGAACTATAAGGAGGGGAAATAGTATGGATAGCCAATTTTTAGTATCATTAGTTATTATTTTAATTACATTTGCTATTTATATTGGAATCGCTGTTGCAAATACAGCAAAACAAACTTCAGACTTTTACGTTGCAGGTCGTGGGATACCACCAATCTTTAACGGGATGGCCATTGGTGCTGACTGGATGAGTGCTGCATCATTTATCGGTATGGCCGGTACAATCATGTTATTAGGTTATGACGGGTTAGGCTATATCATGGGTTGGACAGGTGGTTACTTATTCTTAGCCATCTTACTTGCTCCACAATTACGTAAATTCGGTCGCTTTACAGTACCAGAATTCATCGGTGACCGTTTCAGGTGACCGTTTCAATAGTAAAACGGCATTAGTCATTGCGGCTATCTGTACAATTATTATTAGTTTTACTTACTCGATTGGACAATTAGCTGGTTCTGGGGTAGTAATTGGTCGTTTATTCGAAATTGATGCACGAATCGGCACAATGATTGGGGTAGTATTAATTGCACTTTACTCTGCATTCGGTGGAATGAAAGGGATTACATGGACACAAGTAGCGCAATACGTAATTTTAATTATCGCTTACTTAGTACCAGTAATCTTCATGTCTTTCCAATTAACAGGAAATCCAATTCCTTGGATTTCATATGGTGAAATCGTTACAAAAATGGGTGAATTAGATCGCGAGCTTGGTATATCTGAATACTTTGCACCGTTTACAAACGCTTCTAAATGGCAATTCTTAGCACTTATGTTTACATTAATGTGTGGTACTGCAGGTCTTCCTCACGTTATCGTACGTTTCTACACAGTATCAACGATGAAAGCTGCTCGTTGGTCAGGTGCTTGGGCATTAATCTTTATCGGATTATTATACTTCAGTGCACCAGCATACGCTGCATTTGCTCGCTTCATTCTTATGACAGAAGTTGCTGGTAGCCAAATTTCAAACTTACCTGCTTGGACACAGTCTTGGGTAGACACAGGGAAATTACAAGTTGCTGATAACAGCGGTGATGGTATTTTACAATGGAAAGAGCTTGTAATCGCAAATGATATCGTCGTAATGGCAACGCCAGAAATTGCAAACTTAGGCATGCTTGTAATCGGTATCGTAGCAGCTGGTGCGATGGCTGCCGCTCTTTCTACAGCTGGTGGTTTAATGATTTCGATTTCTTCATCATTCGCACATGACATTTACTACCGTGTATTCAATCCACAAGCGACTGAGCGTAAACGTTTATTCGTTGGTCGTATGTCGATTGTCGTTGCGACACTTTTAGCTGGTATTATTGCACTTAACCCGCCTGGGGCAATTACACAAATCGTAGCATGGGCATTCGCCATTGCAACAGGTACATTCTTCCCAGCATTAGTATTAGGTGTATGGTGGAAACGTGCCAATGCACAAGGCGTAATCGCTGGTATTTTAGTAGGTTTAGGTGTAACACTTGCGTACATCTTTGCTGCTAAATACGGTGGATTCACAATTTTAGGTATTATCGATACAGGAGCAGGTGTATTCGGTGCTACTGCTGCATTCCTTGCAAATATCATCGTATCGCTAGCAACACCAGCTCCGTCAAAAGAGCTACAAGACGAAGTTATCAACCTTCGTTACCCAGAACAAATGGTTTACAAAGATGGCGAAGTATACTTGAATGACGGCTCAACAAAATAAGCTATAAGTAAAAAGAGGGATATTTAGAAAGCTAATGCTTTCCAAATATCCCTCTTCTTTTTAAGTTGCTACAACAAATTTCGGAAGCGGGTCATTAAATGTTTGCCAATCTTGTTTCATTTCCTCATCCGTTAATAAACATGCGTCGAGTTCACGTTCAATGTCTTCACGTACCATATCCATCCCAATTAGTACAAGCTCCGTCATACGATCGCCGAACTGTTCATCCCATTTTGCTTGCATCGCTGGATCTTCTCGTAAAATCTGCTCCCGCTCATGTACAGGCAAATCAGCTACCCAATTACCTGCTGATTGAAATTGCAACGATACACCAGCTTGTGATAATAATCCGGCAAATTCACGCCCTGCTAACCAGAAAAAACCTTTCGCTCGAACAATTTCTTCTGGGAATTGTTCCAACCATTCATACCATCGTTCTGGATGGAATGGGCGACGTCTTCGATAAACAAATGAAGAAATACCATACTCCTCCGTCTCCGGTGTATGCTCTTCATTCAATTCTTTTATCCACCCTGCCCCTTGACTCGCTTTTTCAAAATCGAAAAGCTTGCGGTCTAGCAATGTGGCAAGTGGGATTTCCCCTTTTTCTGCAGTATGAATTTCTGCACTTGGATTTAATTGGTGAAGAATCGCTTTAAAGGCTTCCAAATATTCCTCCGTGACAAGGTCTGGCTTCGTAATGACTAAAATATCCGCAAATTCAATTTGTTCAATTAATAAATCCGATACGTCACGTTGATCGTAAATATCATCTGTTTGCTGGCGTTCTAGTAATGTTTCACCACTTTCGTAATCTTGCCAAAAGCGCGCTGCATCCACAACGGTAATCATCGCATCAAGTGTACAATGTTTTGTTAAATCGATGCCTAGCTCTTCATCGATATATGTAAATGTTTGCGCTACGGGAATCGGTTCTGCAATACCTGTAGATTCAATAACGAGTCCGTCAATATTACCTTGTGCGACAAGCTTTTCTACTTCAATCATTAAATCTTCACGTAACGTACAACAAATACAGCCATTCGTTAACTCAACTAATTTTTCTTCTGTTCGTGAAAACCCACCATCTTGAATCAACTGCGAATCTATATTGACTTCACTCATATCATTTACGATGACAGCTAATCTTCTGCCTTCTCGATTCGCTAATAGTTGGTTTAAAATTGTTGTTTTCCCTGCACCTAAATAGCCGCTTAACACGGTTACTGGAATTTTTTTCACTTGTTACCCTCTCCTTAATAGTAATAATTACTATTTATATAATTTATCATCCCGAAAGATGAAAGTAAAGAGTAATCATTACTACTTATAAATACATTGAATTTTCTGTATTTTGTTGTATGATAAATTCGGGAGGTGATTTATGCTCATTCTCGAACGAAAGAAATCTTCACAGCTATTGTATTATCAAGCATTGCTCCGCCGGATATACAAGCATGATGTGGAATACGAAGATTTCCATAAACAATTCATATCACTTGAAGCGGGTCATAGCGGGGAACAACGTACAGATCGCGAATTCATTGATATTGCACTGACTCACCCTCATTACCTTCTATACAATCTTGAACTATTAAATGCTCAAGGTACTTCACATCAGATTGATTCCATCCTTTTCACGCCTAATTTTTTACTGATTGTCGAAATTAAAAATATGAATGGCACTCTTTTTTATACTGCTGCTCACCATCAGTTTGGTCGCATCCGTCACAATGGACAAGTAGATATTTTTTCCGATCCATTTGCTCAAAGTCATCGACATCAAAAAGTACTAGAGCGATTACTTCATCGCTGGGGATTTAGGATTCCCGTTATGTACGTGGTCGTTGTAGCCAATTCGAATGTACGCTTCGATCACTCATTACAGCACTACCCTATTTTGCAGTTGAGTGGGCTTCGATTATTTGAGCAGTATTCTACGGAATATGCAAATACGACAGAGCTCGAAAAACTTTCTATGTACTTGTTAAACACATTACATCGTCCCGCCGTCAAACGTTTTGTAGCATCTGAACGCCTTCGAAAGGGTGTCCTTTGTGCAAAATGCCAATTTCAAGAGGTCATGATATATGTAAATCGCACATGGTATTGTACAAAATGTGGAGAACAAGATAAAAAAGCAGTACACCAAGCATTACATGATTATCGATTGTTAATAAGTGACCGAATTACGAATAAGGAGTTTAGGGATTTCGTAGGTATTGAGTCCATGCAAGTCGCTTCGAAAATTTTATCTCGATTAGGATATGAAAAAATTGGAGATAAAAGAGGAAGAGTTTATATCATTCCAGAAGATTGTCTATAAACGGGGTTGGTTTGTCTATTAACGGAGTGAATTTGTCTATTATTGCAACAGGTTTGGCTATTAACCCGATCATTTTGTCTATTATCGCAGCAGTTTTGGCTATTAATCCATACAAAAACCGGGTATCCGCATGTTAAACGGGTACCCGGTCAAATATTATTTAATGTTATAGAAAGATTGTAAGCCTAAGTATTGAGCAGTTGCGCCTAATTGGTCTTCAATACGTAGTAATTGGTTGTATTTTGCAACGCGGTCTGTACGAGATGGTGCACCTGTTTTGATTTGACCAGCGTTTGTTGCTACTGCGATATCAGCGATTGTGTTATCTTCTGATTCACCAGAACGGTGAGAGATTACTGCTGTGTAGCCAGCGCGTTTTGCCATTTCGATTGCTTCGAATGTTTCAGTAAGCGTACCGATTTGGTTTACTTTTACTAGGATCGAGTTGCCAACGCCTTGCTCGATACCATCAGCAAGTTTTTTCGTGTTTGTTACGAATAAATCGTCACCTACTAATTGTACGCGGTTACCGATGCGCTCAGTAAGTAATTTATGACCAGCCCAGTCGTTTTCGTCTAAGCCATCTTCGATCGAGATGATTGGGTATTTAGATGTTAACTCCTCGTACCAAGCAACCATTTCTTCAGATGTACGAACTACACCTTCACCTGATAAGTGGTATTTGCCATCTTCCTTGTTGAATAACTCAGAAGACGCTACGTCCATTGCTAATTTCACTTCTTCACCTGGTTTGTAGCCAGCTTTTTCGATTGCTTCAAGGATTACAGTGATTGCTTCTTCGTTTGAACCAAGGTTTGGAGCGAAACCACCTTCGTCACCTACAGCTGTGTTGTAACCTTTATCCTTTAATACTGCTTTTAAGTGGTGGAAAATTTCAGCACCCATGCGTAAAGCGTGACGGAAGTTTTCAGCGCCTACTGGCATGATCATGAACTCTTGTACGTCCACGTTGTTGTCAGCATGCTCACCACCGTTGATGATGTTCATCATTGGTACTGGTAATTGCTTCGCATTGAATCCACCAAGATATTGGTATAAAGGAACATCTAAGTAGTCAGCTGCTGCATGTGCTACTGCCATCGATACACCAAGAATTGCGTTTGCACCTAATTTACCTTTGTTTTCTGTACCGTCAAGCTCGATTAACGCTTTGTCGATTACAACTTGGTCAAGTACTGAGTAGTTACCTTCTAATTCCTCAGCAATAATTGTGTTTACGTTTTCTACAGCTTTAAGAACACCTTTACCTAAATAACGACCTTTGTCGCCATCGCGTAATTCTACTGCTTCGTATTCACCAGTTGATGCACCAGATGGCACGATAGCGCGACCGAATGCACCTGATTCTGTAAATACTTCAACTTCTACTGTTGGGTTACCGCGAGAGTCTAATACTTCGCGAGCGTAAACTTGTGTAATAAATGGCATTGTTTTTCAATCTCCTCTTTTTTGGGTTTATCTCTTAAGGTAAAGGCTCTTCACTAAAAATATGTACTTGACCGCACATTCCGTTACGGGCGGACGCTTTCCGCGGGCTTGGCTTCAGCCTCCTCGACTCGCAAATGCTCGTCTGCGGGGTCTTCAGCTCAAGCTATTCCCGCAGGAGTCGCCACCCTTCACTACATGTGCTTTTATATCAATAGCCAGAACAAATTTTAGTATTGAACCAAGGTAATGATACTAAATATATTCCACTACAAATTGTAGCTTATTCAACAATTAATGTTTTTCCTGTCATGTCAGCAGGTTGTTCTACATTTAATAACGATAACATCGTTGGGGCAAGATCGGCTAAAATACCGTCTTCACGTAAATGAACATCTTGTTTCGTTACGATGACTGGTACTGGATTTGTTGTATGGGCTGTCATTGGTAAATCCTCTAATGTAATGACCTCATCTGAATTACCATGGTCAGCTGTAATAATAGCCGCGCCACCTTTTGCGATGATTGCATCCACGACTTTCCCTAAGCACCCATCTACGACTTCGATTGCCTTAATCGTCGGCTCTAGCATACCGCTATGCCCTACCATATCAGGGTTAGCAAAGTTTAAGATGATCGCATCAAATTTATCTGCTTCAATTTCTGCTAATAGCGCATCTGTTAATTCATAAGCACTCATTTCAGGCTTTAAGTCATATGTCGCTACTTTCGGCGAAGGAATTAAAATGCGTTCCTCCCCAGCAAATTTTTCCTCACGACCACCACTCATAAAGAATGTCACGTGCGGGTATTTTTCTGTTTCTGCAATGCGAAGTTGTGTTAATCCATTTTCAGCAACCACTTCACCTAACGTATTTGTTAAGTTGTCATTTTCAAATGCAACAAGTGCATTTACATCTTCACTATAGTGTGTGAACGAGACGAATGATAAATTTGTCGGATGCTTTTCTGAACGTTCAAAGCCTGCAAACGTATCATTTGTAAACACTGTTGATAATTGAATGGCACGATCTGGACGGAAGTTGAAAAATACAACCGCATCATTCGTATCAATCGTTGCAACAGGCTTACCTTCTTCTGTAATCACAAACGGAATCACAAATTCGTCCACCACTTCGCGTACATAGCTTGATTGCACGCCTGCTTTTGCTGTAGCCGCAGTATGCCCTACACCATCCACAAGTGCATCGTACGATAACTTCACGCGCTCCCATCGTTTGTCGCGATCCATTGCATAATAACGACCGTGAATCGATGCAAATTTCCCTACACCAATCTCCGTCATTTGCTTTTCTGCTTCTTCGATATATTCAAGCGCTGTTGTTGGACCTACATCCCGCCCATCTAAGAAACCATGTACATATACTTCTTCTAAACCATTTGCTTTTGCTAATTTAAGCAGTGCAAATAAATGCTCATAATGACTATGTACACCACCATCAGAGAGTAAACCCATTAAATGAAGTTTAGAACCATTTGCTTTTGCGTGTTCTACTGCCGCAAGGAATCGTTCATTGCGGAAGAAGTCCCCTTCACGAATCGACTTATGAATGCGCGTTAAGCTTTGATATACGATGCGCCCTGCACCGATATTTAAGTGACCTACTTCAGAGTTCCCCATTTGGCCATCAGGTAAACCAACCGCCTCACCGCATGCAGTAAGTGTCGCATGCGGATAAGCGTTCCAAAAACGATCAAAGTTTGGTTTGTTTGCTTGTGCTACGGCATTGCCCTTTACTTCATTGCGAAGAGCAAAGCCATCTAAAATAATTAATGCTACTGGCTGTTTAGGCATTTGCGCCGGCCTCCAATAATTTTAAATAAGAATCTACTTGTAAACTCGCACCGCCAACTAAGGCACCATCAATATGTTCCTTCGATAAAAGCTCGGCAATGTTTTCTGGCTTGACAGAGCCACCGTACTGAATGCGAATCGCTTCAGCTGTTGCTGTTCCGTACATGTCTGCTACGACTTTGCGAATAGCGCCACATGTTTCGTTTGCATCATCAGCTGTTGCTGTTTTGCCTGTACCGATTGCCCAAATTGGTTCATATGCAAGCACCATATGTGACACTTCGTCTGCTGTAAACCCTTCGAGTGCTGCGCGAATTTGGCTAGACACTTTTGCTTCTGTCTTGCTTTCTTCACGTTCTTCTAACGTTTCCCCACAACAAATAATTGGTACAATGCCGTGTGCAAGTGCTGCTTTTACTTTTTTATTTACTGCTTCGTCTGTTTCATTGAACATTTCACGACGCTCTGAGTGTCCTAAAATAACATAATCCACATGGATCGCTGCTAATTGTGCTGGACTAACCTCACCTGTAAATGCACCTTCCTGCTCAAAGTGCATGTTTTGCGCACCGATTGCTAAATCGGTTTCTGTAGCGATATCTACTAAAGTTGGTAAATAAATCGCAGGAGCGCAAATGACCGCGTCTACTTTTTCCTCTGAAGGAATAGACTCTCGTACCGCTTCGACAAACTCTACAGCTTCGTCAAATGACTTATACATTTTCCAGTTGCCTGCAAGTATTGGTTTACGCATACATTCCCTCCGTTACTTATCGTTTAGTGCGACAATGCCTGGAAGTGCTTTACCTTCCATTAACTCTAATGAGGCACCACCGCCTGTAGAGATATGACTCATCTTGTCAGCTACTTCAAACTTTTCAACAGCTGCTGCAGAATCACCACCGCCGATGACTGTATAGCCTTCTGTTTCAGCCATTGCATCTGCTACTGTTTTTGTACCATTCGCAAACTTATCCATTTCAAACACACCCATAGGTCCATTCCAAATAATCAGCTTCGAATTTTTAATAACGTCCGCATATGCGTTTGCTGTTTTTGGTCCGATATCAAGCCCCATCCAATCAGCAGGAATGGCATCGATATCTACTGTTTGCGTTTCTGCATCTTTTGAAAATTCATTTGCTACTACAGCATCAATTGGCATATGAAGCTTTACGCCTTTTTCTTTTGCTTTTTCGATAAACGACTTTGCTAGTTCGATTTTATCTTCTTCTAATAAAGATTTACCAATCGAATAGCCTTGTGCTTTTATGAATGTAAATGAAAGACCACCACCGATGATTAAGTGGTCTACTTGATCAAGTAAGTTTTCGATTACGCCGATTTTATCTTTTACTTTCGCACCACCAATAATCGCTGTGAATGGGCGATCTGGGTTTGACAATGCTTTTCCTAGTACATCTAATTCTTTTTGCATTAAATAACCAGCTACCGCTACGTCAACAAATTTCGCAATCCCTTCTGTTGAAGCATGTGCACGGTGAGCTGTACCAAATGCATCATTTACGTATACATCAGTTAATTTAGCGAACGCTTTTGACAACTCTTCATCATTTTTCTCTTCGCCTTTATGGAAGCGAACGTTTTCAAGTAAAACAATGTCGCCCTCTTGCATGCTAGCAACAGCAGCTTCTACTGCTTCACCGATTGATTCGTCTAATTTTTGAACTGGTTTCCCCATTAATTCAGCTAATCGCTCGCCAACAGCTGTTAAGCGCATATCTTCCTTCACTTCGCCTTTTGGACGCCCTAAGTGAGAAGCTAAAATGACTTTCGCGCCTTTTTCTGCTAAAGCTTGGATTGTTGGAATCGCTGCACGAATACGTGTTTCATCCGTTATTTTGCCTTCCGCCATCGGTACGTTGAAATCTACGCGTACAAAAACGCGTTTCCCTTTTACATTTACATCATCCATCGTCTTCTTTAAAAACATGAAGAAAACCCTCCTTCAATTTTAGAAAAAGGCACTAACCTTTTTATAGTAGACTTTCGCTCTAATAGTAACAAAAGTCGATATGTATGTCTCTTGTAAGCACGAAGCGACTCCCTCGTTTGTTACAAATCAATTATGCCCGAAGGCTATATCTTCATTCAAATGAAGAAAAAGGACGAGTCGGTAAACCGCTCGTCCTTTTACCTTTATACATTATAATAGTTCAATCTCATAAAGGCTATACTTTTCATATACATTTTATCGTATTGTGACACACTTTTTCTTCGATTCGGCAAAAGTATGTCACAATTAATTTTTTTAGTTTAACCCGCGCTTTACTAAATACAGCGCTAAGTCCATTAAGCGGGCTGAATAACCGACTTCATTATCGTACCAAGCGACCACTTTGATCATGCGGTTTTCCATGACCATTGTCGATAAACCATCAACCGTTGAAGAAGCTGGGTTGCCGTTATAGTCAATCGAGACAAGCGGTAATTCATTGTAGCCTAGAATACCTTGTAATGGCCCTTCTGAAGCCTCTTTTAATACCGCATTCACTTCTTGGACCGTCACATCTTTGTCAACCTCTACAACTAAGTCAATACATGATACGTTCGGTGTTGGCACGCGCATGGAGAAACCATCTAATTTCCCTTTTAGTTGCGGCAATACTTTTGATACAGCTACAGCTGCACCTGTTGTTGTTGGAATCATAGACACTGCACCAGCACGAGCACGACGCGGGTCGGCATGTGGGAAATCAAGAATACGTTGGTCATTCGTATAAGAGTGAATTGTCGTCATCATACCACGCTTAATGCCGAAATGTTCATCTAACACTTTAGCAACTGGTGCTAAACAGTTTGTTGTACATGATGCATTCGAAATTACATCCATCGTTTCTGGATCGTAGTATTCTTCGTTTACCCCCATCACAAATGTTGGCATTTCACCTTTTGCTGGTGCTGAGAGAATGGCTTTTTTTGCGCCTGCTTGCACATGCTTTGATACATCTTCCATTGAACGGAATTTCCCTGTACACTCTAACACAACGTCAACGCCTAATTCACCCCATGGCAAATTTAATGGGTCTTTTTCTGAAAACACGCGAATGCGTTTACCATTTACGATAAAAGCATCGTCTTCCGCTGTTACATCTGCTTCGTAGACACCATGAACTGAGTCGTACTTTAATAAGTGTGCTAACTGACCTGCATCTGTTAAGTCATTTACTGCGACTACTTCAAACTCCTCATGTTTCAACGCCTCGCGGAATACTAGTCGACCGATACGACCAAAACCATTAATTGCTAGTTGTAATGCCATGTTAATTCCTCCAAATAAAGTATTTTATAATAATAGCGCTAAGCTAGTTATAACAACATTTCATTTGCAGCAGCTTCATCTGTCATAAAAATCGTTTGCTGTGCCGCACTTTTAAAGTATGCCTTGATGGCTTTTGCTTTTTGAGCGCCACCCGCAATAGCAATGACATGGTGACTATTTTTCACATGTTCAGGTTGGATACAAATCGTGCGAATTTGATGCACAATTTCACCTTGTTCATCGAAATAATAACCAAATGCCTCACCGACTGCCCCTTTTTCATGAAGCAATCTTTTATCTGCTTCGGTGCTACCTCGCTTTTCGGCCATTTCTTCTGCCGTGCCGATCCCGTGCACAACAATATGGACTTGTTCATATAAACGAATCATTTCTTGTACACTTGGCTCTGCTTTCATCGCAACATACGCTTGCTCACTTAGGAACTCCGGTAAGAAAAGCGTTTTATACGAGGCATGACACGCTTTCGCAAACTGTGCGACAAGCATATTTGCTTGCAAGCTCATCTCTTCGCCCATTCCACCTCGTGCTGCGATAAACTGCGCACTTGGTAACTGCTCATTGGGCTGTAAATACGGTGCAATACAGGCAACCGAACTACCGCCAGTGACCGCGATTTTGCTATTTGCTTGTGCCAGATTCGTTAGTAATTGACCCGCTTCCTTGCCAAGCAATCTACGTGATGCTTCATCTTGAAAAGCCCCCGGAATGATGATGACTTTTTCAATTCCTAATAGCTGAGCAAGCTGTTGCTCTTTTTGCGTAAAACCTGCGAGTTCATGATACAGCATTTTTAACTTCTCAAGTACTTCATACCCTACTTCTGTACAAATCATACCTTTTTGGCCAATATCAATTAATTGTTGTTCGTGTAAAAGCGACGTTTCATTTCGAATTTCGCGCTCCGTTGCATGTAAAAGTTCTGCTAATGTACGTCTACCAACCGGCCCTGCAATATGAATTGCCTGTAAAATACGAAATCGTTTTTTCAAAAGTAAATCGATTTCGGGTATTAATTTACGTCCTACTCCATACAATGAAGATTCGTCCATATACTCACCTACTATCTGTATGGTTGTTTTTTGTCCCACTAGAAATATTTTTGTCCCACAAGTAGTAAAAAAATATTTCTGTACCTTTATTGTAGTATGAATCGCTTTCTTATGCAATTTATTTCCTCTTTATTTACACAAACGATACAAAGTGTAAATGAAGTCTCACATTATGAGATTTCATCTACACTAAGCGCTTCGTACAATGTGACATAATCAAGCTGACCGTATTGAATCATCATGCCGTCTTTTTCAACAACAGGGATCATCAGCATATACTTTTCATGTAACGCGTCATCTTCTTCAATATTCAATACTTCAATTTTAAACCGTATTTCCTCTTGTACAAGCTTGAGCGTCAAAATCCCTTCTTCACAAAGCGAACAATGCGGGCGGGAATAAAATATCACTTTTTTCATGTAATACCTCCTCCTCGCCCCATTATACTGCGCGTTAAGGCTTCCTACCAGCAAATGCAGAAAGACCTTTTAAAAGTTACGGTCTGAACCACCACCACCACCTGAATAACTATCGCTACTCCCATAGTCATAGTTCGAGTCACTAGACCTCCTAGTCTCACGTTCGGCTTCCCATGCAGCTGCTTCTGCCGCTTTTGCTGCTAAATACGCTTTATAGCCTTCCGAGCGGATATCTTGGCCTGTTAGCTTTTGATAAAACCAATAAAATGTCCCTTGTATTTTCCGGAACATCCATTTCATTATTCCCCACGCTATCCAGCATATAACGGATAGCACAGCTAACATTATACCGCCGAAAAGAACAGCCCCAATTACTTCATAGAGCCAGTGAACTTCCTCCACAAATACGTCTGATTGTTGCCAAGTATGCTCGATATTTTCTTCTGCTCGAATGGCTTCTACCACTTGTGCAAACGCTTTTGTATAATCCCCTTCTTTTAATGCTGGCACCATATACGTATCCAGCATTTCACCTGTTTTACCGTCCGGGTAATCCCACTCTAGCCCGTAACCTGTCGCAATACGGACTTTATTATTGCCTTCTCCTTGAGAGGTTGTGACAAAAATAAGCATGCCATTATCTTTTTCCGCATCGCCAATTCCCCATTCACGGAAGACTTCTACTCCATACTCATAGGCCTCTAAATCACCAATCGTAGGCACTGTTAAAATAAAGTGAAACTTCAATCAGTGGAGGTTTTCCTCATCCCCCACTGATTGTTAGTTGAACCAATCGGGCTTTTACGGGCAGTTGATCTCCCACCTATGCTTCCCGATTTTCCTTAAGCCTTGAGGTGGGAGTCTTAATGCCCGTTAATGCGGGATAAACAGTTCCATAATCCCTTGTGTTTGTAATTCCTTTGCAAAATCATTGATTTCTTTTTCAACTTCATCATTAATCACATTTTCATAATCAAATACAAACCCAGCTGTTGTTGGTCTAGGAGGAATTTCTGCAAATGCACTCAGCGGGAGGACAAAGATAAACAATGCAATAAGCAACAATACTCGCTGCTTCATTCATTCTCTCTTCCGAAATCAATGGTAGGTGTTTCTACCACGCCTTCATTTATCTCAAAATAAGCCTTTTTCTCAAAACCAAACATGCCTGCAATCATATTGGAAATGTGCGAACATACTATTAAAATCTCGCACGGTTTCATTGTAATCTTTCCGCGCGACAGCCAAACGATTTTCTGTTCCAGCTAACTCATCCATTAACCTCGTAAACTGTGTATTTGCTTTTAAATCCGGATAAGCCTCTACAATGACCATTAACTTTTCTAATGCCGTTGTTAATTCATCATTTGCTGCTGCAGCTTCTTCTGTCGTGGAAGCAGCACCGTAGTTTGTACGTGCCTCTGCAATTTGCATAAAAATAGCTTCCTCATGTGCTGCCTAACCTTTTACCGTTTCTACTAAATTTGGAATTAAGTCAAATCTTCGTTGTAGTTGATTTTCAATTTGCGCCCAACCTGCATCAATTTGCTCCTCACCATTCACAAGGCTATTATATTTCAATACAACGGTGAACAAAGCAATGCCAATGATCGCCATAATAACAATTAAAGCAACTTTGGCACTCTATCAATTATCCTTAATAATACAATAACCCCTTTTATTTGAATTTATTACTTATTATTAAGTATGCATAATAAAATCAAAAAAAGCCACAATATATTGCGTACCAACTAAAGAAATGGAGGACTTACTTTATGTTTACACAACCGTCTGAATCTCAAGGTAATCAACAGCCAATTTCGATGAACCATGGTGCGCATGAAGTAATGGATGTACATGAAGTGTTAAGCGCTTGTATTGGAGCATTAAACCAATGTGTACTCATGCGAAACCAAATTCAAGATCCAGAATTACTCGGCATTTTAGATCGCCAATATGCTTTCATGCTCGATGAATACAACATTACAGCAGAAGCTTATAAAACAGGACATGATCCAAAACACCCAACCAAAACGTACAACATGCAAATGGGTAACGATGTAAAATATGGATTAAGTGCTGGCGAGCCGAAAAAACCAATTCAATCCCCTAATGAAGTAGATGACGAAATTATCGCGGGCGCACTCCTTTCTATGCATAAAACAAGCGCTGTCGGAAAAACACAAGCTGCGCTTGAATCAACAAACCCTGTTGTCCGTCGCGTATTGCAAGACTCTGTTCCAAATAGTGTAGAAATGGCGTATGAAATTTCACTTTATTTAAATAAACGCGGTATGTATCAAGTGCCACAACTTGCACAACCAGATATGAATATTATGCTTAATGCATACGGTCAAGCTGGAAAAGCAAAAAATATGCCGAACTAATGTTATATCCCCCCACATAGATAAATCCATCTCCACTTCTTGAGATGTTGTTCCTTATTATACGATTATCTATATAACCCTATACGGTACTCTCCTACAAAAAATCCATTCAAGTCGCCCGTCTTGAATGGATTTTCTTAGTTACTCACAATGAGCAAAAAATCATCCTAAAAATACCAATTTAATAGTAAAAGGTATGTATCTAGCCTCCGCGCTTTGCCACAGCCTACACAGGAGCTAAAACAGGCGCGGCCTGTTTGGATCTCCTGTTCCTGCTCCTGACGTTGCACTTTCGTCGCAAAGAAAATCTTGGCTCCTGTGGCTATGGCGCGCTACGGCAAAAGTGAATACTTCTCGATATACTAGAAAAACATTTCTCTTCTCTAAAAGAAACTACTTTCTTTCCATTTGCAAATATAATTGCTCAACCTCTATTGTAATTAAGGAGAATCTTTCTTTATTTTTAGCAACTGATTATTGTATTCAACAATAGTTACTTGTAGCGGAGGCACGAGCGTGTAGCTGACGGCATACGCCTTTCGCTACAGAGCAATGTTTTTCTGCACCGGAAGTGAAGCGGCAGGTGCAAAGCTTCCTATGGGAAAAGTGATAAAGGAACGAAGGCTAAAACCGTCACATCGTGTGACAACGCCTTCGTGACCAACATCATGTTGGCCCCAAGACCCCGTAGGAAATTTATTTGCGACGAAAGCGTAGCGACAGGAGCACCGAAGGATGAGTGACGAGGAGGCCTGATCTCGCCCTTGGAAAGCGAGTGCCGGAGCGGAAAGCAACGTGTACTCAAATGGTAATATATGTTTCAGGATTTCCTCATTACAAGTTAGTTAATAAAAAAACATCAGCTTGCAATAAAATCTCGCAAGCTGATGTTTTTCATTATTTTAGCACTTTCCCTAAAAATGCTTTTGTACGTTCGTTTTGCGGATTGCCGAATACATCGTCAGGATGGCCTTCTTCAACGATGTATCCACCATCCATAAAGAGTACACGGTCACCCACTTCACGTGCAAAGCCCATTTCGTGCGTGACGACAACCATTGTCATGCCCTCTTTGGCAAGGTCTTTCATGACATCTAACACCTCATTTACCATTTCTGGGTCAAGTGCTGATGTCGGTTCATCAAACAAGATGACTTTCGGCTTCATCGCAAGTGCACGTGCGATGGCGACACGTTGCTGTTGTCCACCTGACAGTTGCTGTGGAAAATTATCTGCTTTCGCACGCAACCCTACTTTATCCAGCAATTCTAATGCTAGTTTTTCAGCCGCCGCTTTGCTCATTTTACGAATTTGCATCGGGGCCATTGTAATATTATCTAATACCGTCATATGCGGGAATAAATTAAATTGCTGGAATACCATGCCCACTTCCGTACGAATATCATTAATATTCGTTTTCGGATCATTAATTTTTACGCCCTCAATATAAATAGCTCCGTCTGTTACTTCCTCTAATAAGTTTAAGCAACGAAGGAATGTGCTTTTCCCTGAACCAGATGGCCCGATTACACAAACAACTTCTTTTTCTTTTATTTCATAATCGATACCTTTTAACACTTCAAGCTTACCGAAATATTTGTGTAGATTTTCTACTTTAATCATGTCTCGGCACGCCCTTTCTTTTTACGTGGCGTGTACTCAATGCTCACACGCTTTTCTACAAACCCAATTAGTTTCGTTACCGCATACGTTAAGACAAGATATAGGAACGCTGCAAATAAGTACGGCTCCCAGAAACGCTGATACGTTCCTGCTACGACTTTACTTACGTATAAGATTTCTGCACCTGCAATGACTGTCACAAGCGAGGAATCTTTTAATAATGCAATAAACTCGTTTCCAAGCGGCGGAATCATACGGCGGAACGCTTGCGGTAAAATTACCTTACGCATCGCTTGCGTATGCGTTAACCCAAGTGAACGTGCTGCTTCCATTTGCCCTTTATCGATCGATAGGATACCTGCGCGGAAAATTTCTGCATTGTATGCTGCACTATTTAACACTAGTCCTACAATACCCGATACCCACCAGCTCATCGCATGACCGAAGATTGTTGGAATTAACGCTAAGTGAATTAATAATAATTGCACAAGCATTGGTGTACCACGGAATATATCGACATAAATTTTACATGGCCAGTAAATCAGTTTATTTTTTGACATTTGTCCAAGTCCGAGGAATAAACCGAGGAATACCCCTCCGACATAACCACTTAATGTTAATAGAATTGTCGCCCAAATACCTTTAAGATATAGCTCACGGTAGTTCCAGATTATGTCCCAACGGAAAAAATCAAACAACTCCATCTGAAACACCTCCATTTATGTTTTACTCGATTTCAGTACCTGTAATTTCTGCTAATTTACCGTTATCTTTAATTTTTTGTAGTCCTTCGTTTAATAAATCAAGTAATTCTTCGTTCCCTTTTTTCACCATGAAACCGAAGTAATCTACTTCAAATGAATCGTCTTCGATTGCTTTTAACCCTGAATCTGGATTATTTTTAATGTATTCTAAAATAACAGCGTTATCCCCGATTGCTGCTTCTGAAGAACCGTTTAACACTTCCGTTAATGCTACTGAGAAGTTTTCATACGCTAAAATGTTCGAGCTCGCAATTCCTTGTAATTCTTGTGCTGCAATATGACCTGTTGTATTGATTTGTACAGACACTTTTTTGTCTTTTAAATCTTCAAATGACTCAATATCTGACTCCTCTTTTGTCACGATTAATAAAGATGCTTCGTAATACGGCTCTGTAAAGTCATACGTTTCTAAACGTTCCTCGGTAATCGTGATGGCAGCAGCCCCCATATCAATTTCTCCTGTTGTTACTTGGCTCATCATTGAGTCCCAACCAACATTTTTGATTTCAGTTTCAACGCCCATTTCTTCACCAATCGCCGCTAAAATTTGAGCGTCTAAGCCTACTACATTCCCTTTATCATCTAAATATTCAAATGGCGCATATGTTGCTTCTGTCCCTGCCACAATTTTTGTGATTTCTCCACCTTCAGAGTTTTTTGCCTCATCTCCTGAACAAGCAGCTAATAACATCGATGCCGCTGCTAATGGTGCTACGATTTTAAATAAAGATTTTTTAAACATATACAATTCCTCCTCATTCAATTATCAGTCAATTGTTGTCTATTTTTGATATTACCCATTATAGTAAGTTCTGAATTTATATACAACAGGAAATTTTATAAAAAATGATTATTTTTTCACAACGATGAATTTTTATAACGAATTTACCGAGAAAAATTGATAAAATCAAATAATTATTCGTTAATCCATTAAATTGGAAATGATTCACCTTTCATTTTTATGCAACAAAAAAGCCGTCACTTCTTGTGACGACTATTATGAAAACCCAATTTATTATTTCATCAAATCCAGCTTTGAATTATTTTGTTAGAAATAGTTTAAGAAGAATGAATTTAGGATAAAATGGAATCGGTACAGTGATCTTCATTTTATCCTACTCATTCCCCTGCACATTCACAGGCTGCTAAACTATGAATGTAGAATCAGGTGTTGCTATAACATATATATAATTGAAACAGTAAAATGGCGCCCGAATATGGGCATGATAGTATATGCGACTATAGCTACAATTCAGCCTAGAAAAATTATGTCATATTTCATGAAAGCATGCCGAATTTACGTATCTACTCGCAATTAAGTACAACATTTAATAATTTACTAATAATCTTTTGATTTTTCAAGTAGTTAATGTAGAATAAAGTATTTCTTTATCGAATTTTGTCTTTTTTTTGAACAGTTACTAAGGAGAAGGTATAAAAGAAGCAGACAAATAAAAAAACCTTGTATACAAAACAAGGTTGACATGTTATAGTGGCGCCCTCGGAGGGAATCGAACCCCCAGTTCAAGAACCGGAATCTTGCGTTTTATCCATTAAACCACGAGGGCCAAGTAATCATGACTTATTCATTATACAAATGACAGGTGCACATTTCAACTATTAAACTTTGTAAATGAAGGCTAATACTCGTAATGAGCAAAAATACATCCTAAAAATATAAGTAGGGTAATTAAACTAAAGTGGTGTCGTAGCCTCCGCGCTTTGCCACAGCCTACACAGGAGCTAAAACAGGCGTGGCCTGTTTGGATCTCCTGTTCCGGCTCCTGTGGCTATGGCGCGCTACGGCAAAAGTAAATACTTCTCAATATGCTAGAAAAACATTTCTCTTCTTTAAAAGAAATCATTTTCTTTCTATTTACACATATCGTTGCCTAGTAGCTCCTGTAATCTCTGAGGATATTTATTGTTTTGAGCAAACCATTTTTTATTGAACAATAGTTGCTTGTAGCGGAGGCACGAGACTCCTACGGGAAAAGCGAGACAATCAAGACCCCGCAGAAGCGAAGGATGAGCGACGAGGAGGCTTGATCTCGCCCGTGGAAAGCGAGTGCCGGAGCGGAAAGCAACGTTTACCCAAATAGTAATATATGTTTAGTGATTTCCTCATTATGAGCTAAATGTTATTCAAAGAAGTCAGAGTTTATATTTGACCTTCCTTGACTATTATGTGTATGATAATGGTACAGCTGATGGGTTCTTCCCTTACCAGCATTGAGCATTCGAATTTACCTTTTTAAAAGGAGGATATTTTGTATGAATTTAATCCCTACAGTTATTGAACAAACAAGTCGTGGAGAGCGTGCGTATGATATTTATTCACGCCTACTAAAAGACCGTATTATTTTATTAGGAAGTGGCATTGATGATAATGTGGCGAACTCAATCGTTGCACAATTATTATTCCTTGAAGCGGAAGACTCAGATAAAGATATTACGCTTTACATTAACTCACCAGGTGGCTCTATCACAGCTGGTATGGCCATTTACGATACGATGAACTACATTAAACCAAAAGTATCTACAATTTGTATCGGTATGGCAGCATCTATGGGTGCCTTCTTACTTGCTGCGGGTGAGCCAGGTAAGCGTTTTGCATTACCGAACGCAGAAGTAATGATTCACCAGCCACTTGGCGGTGCACAAGGGCAAGCAACAGAAATCGAAATCGCTGCTAAACGTATTTTATTCTTACGCGAGAAATTAAATACAATCCTGTCTGAAAAAACAGGTCAATCGCTAGATATCATCGCTCGCGATACAGATCGTGATAACTTCATGACTGCAGAACGTGCCAAAGAATACGGCTTAATTGACCACATTATCGAACGTAAATAAGTAAAATCAGACCTACCAAACGCTCGGCTATGCCGAGCGTTTTTATATTTTTAAAATCATATAGAAAAAAGGCGCAGAAAGTAAAAACTTTCCGCCCCCTTTTTAATCTTCTTGTTGAATTAGTGCTGTCAGTGAATGAATCGCCATTTCAGCATCATCACCATCTGCCATTAATGTCACCATCGTACCTTTTGCGATCGCTAGGCTCATAATGCCCATAATGGACTTCGCATTTACTTTTTTCTCATCTTTTTGTAAATATACCTCTGACTTATAACGATTCGCTTCTTGCACGAAAAGTGCTGCTTGGCGTGCTTGTAAGCCTGATTTTAATTTTACTTGTACTTGGTTTTCAACCATTAGCAAAACTCCCTTTCACAACCGTGCATCCATTTATTTCTATCTTAGCGAAAACACCGAAAAAGAACAACGCTTCCTGATGAAATCGTTATCATTTTCTTTTAGGGCTATACATCTCGAACTAAAATTAAATCGAGATGAGGTCCTAAATTTGATTATCTGTAAAAATCGTAAGAGTGCCAATATGTACTCTTTAATTTTTCACTTGTTCTCCTCGACGTAACGCAGTGGCAATTTCGTCAATTTTTCGGAGGCGATGATTCACGCCCGATTTGCTCACAATACCGGTAGATACCATTTCTCCTAGTTCCTTTAACGTTACGTCTTGATATTCTACTCGAAGCCGCGCAATTTCACGCAACTTTTCTGGTAATTGGTCTAATCCAATTGTATTTTCGATAAAACGTATATTTTCTACTTGACGGAGTGCTGCACCAATCGTTTTGTTTAAATTAGCGGTTTCACAATTGACAATACGATTTACACTGTTACGCATATCACGTACAATACGCACATCTTCAAATTTTAACATCGCTTGATGAGCTCCCACTAAGCTAAGAAAATCAGAAATCTTTTCTGCTTCTTTTAAATACGTCACAAAGCCTTTTTTACGTTCGATTGTTTTCGCATTCAAATGATATTCATTCATTAAGTCTGCTAGTGCCTCACCGTGCTCTTTGTAAAGTGAGTAGACTTCTAAATGATAGGCAGATGTTTCTGGATTATTGACAGATCCACCCGCTAAAAAGGCCCCGCGTAAGTAGGCACGCTTTTGATTATTTTTTGGAACAAGTTCCTTTTCAATCATATGATGAAATTGAAAATCATCTGAAATGATGTATAAATCCGTTAATAATTCTTTTGCCCCTTCACGAACACGGCAAATGTATACATTATTTTTCTTCAGACGCATTTTTTTCCGTACTAGTAGCTCCACATTATACGTATACAGTTTTTTTACAATCGTATATAATCGTCTAGCAATCGCTGCATTCTCCGTTTGCACATCTAAGCTGAGTTGACGATTCGTAAAGCTAAGCGAGCCATTCATTCGAATGAGGGCGGATAGCTCTGCCTTCAAGCTGAGATCATCTGCATCGACTTGTGTTAATTCTTTTTTTGTTTCTGAAGCAAATGACATGTGATTATCCCCCTTTCTTACACAATATGTATGCACTATCATACCATATGTTTGCGATAATCTTGCTTATTCTCGCTCCATTTGTTCTACATAATTACATAACCAGCTCGCAACATTTACTGCATGATGACGAACAGCACCGTTTTCAATCATGGCAATTTCTTCTTTAAAGACTTCAAGACCTAATGCGTGTAAACGTTCAACATCAAACTGTACAGGCTCTGCATTCTCTTCTTTATAGCTTTCCATTACACTTTGTGGTAATGCATCATTGTTAATTAAAATGACTTCCATAAACGATGTCCCCACATGCTGATGGATGGCCTCAATGTGTCGGGACGCTGTATAACCTGTCGTTTCACCACGTTGCGTCATTAAATTGCAAACATAAATTTTCTTAGCCTTTGCTTTGACAACTGCTTCGCCAATCTCTTTTACTAGCAAATTAGGGATAATGCTCGTATAAAGACTACCAGGACCAATTAATATAACATCCGCCTTATTAATTGCATGAATGGCTGCTGGTAATGGCTGCACATCTTCTGGTATTAAAAATACCCGTTTAATGGGTAAGGTCGCTCCGGGAATGCGTGACTCCCCTTGGATGCAAGTACCGTCTTCCAATTGGGCATGTAATGTTACTTTTTTATTCGCTGCTGGAATCACTTTACCGTGTACATTTAATACTTTACTCATTTCAGCAATCGCATAACTAAAATCACCCGTAATATCTGTTAACGCCGTCAGCATTAAATTACCTAGTGAATGTCCACCTAAATCATTGGAATTGGTGAATCGATATTGAAACATTTGCTCAACTAACGGCTCTACATCGGATAGAGCCGCGATGACATTTCGTACATCGCCCGGTGGTGGAATATCATAATCATCGCGCAGTCGACCAGATGAGCCACCGTCATCCGCTACAGTGACAATGGCCGTAATATCAAATTGATGTGTTTTTAAACCGCGTAGCACCGTTGAAAGTCCTGTACCTCCACCGATTACGACAATACGCTTCTTCTTTTTTCGCATTACATCACCCTTTCATCTTAATAGTTTATGCGGCTATTCCTTTTTATAACTATGTTGAATATCTCGGTGTGTAATCACTGTCTGTTCTGTATGCCCCAGTAATTTCCCAAAGTATTCTGCTAGTGTAACAGAGCGATGTTGACCGCCAGTACAACCAAATGCAATGACTAGCTGGGACTTTCCTTCCACTTTATAATGCGGAATCATAAATTGGAATAAGTCTGTTAGCTTTGCAATAAGTGCTTGTGTTTCATCTGTCGCCAAAACATAGGAAGATACTTCCGTCTGTAAACCTGTTTTATGTCGAAGCTCTTCCACATAGTAAGGATTTTTTAGAAAGCGTACATCAAAGACAAGGTCGGCATCGATTGGCATGCCGTGTTTAAAGCCGAATGACATCACATTAACCGAAAACATTGGCGTGCTTGTATGAGAAAATTCCAAAGCAATGCGCTCCCGAAGTTCACGTGGTTTCATTTTAGAAGTATTAAAGACTGTTTTTGCTCGTCCCTTTACTTCCCCTAACATATCACGCTCTTGGTTAATCCCTGTAAGCGGTAAGCCAATCGGCGCTAATGGATGCGAACGACGAGACTCTTTATAACGACGTACTAGTGTTTCATCATCCGCATCTAAAAACAGAATATGTGGCGTAATATCTTCTTCTCTTTCGAGTGCATCTAGCGCATCTACCATGGAGTCAAAAAACTCACGACCGCGTAAATCCATTACAACCGCAATGCGTGAAATCTTTTTATCTGAATTTCTCATTAATGCTAAAAACGTCGTTAATAATTCAGGAGGTAAATTATCTACACAGTAGTAACCTAAATCTTCAAAGCTTTGTACCGCAACCGTTTTCCCCGCTCCAGACATCCCTGTAATAATAACTAATTCATGTGTATAGTGCTGATGATTGCCCACGTTTTCTTCTCTCCTCTTTTACTATTCCATTGACGACTGAATCTTTTCGCTAATTAGCTCAAAATCCTCTGTATACTCAAACGTACCATATTGGATTCCTTTTTGATAAGCTGCAAATAATAAATTCGTTCGATCTCCTTGTGCCATCGGAAGCGTTTCTAAGCTTTCGATTGAGTGCCAGTCAAGTTTACCTTCACGCGTTTCTTTAAAAATTGTCCCTTCTACTTTTGTCGCTATAAATGTGTACAGCATCCATTCATCCACAACGCGTTCATTGTTTTTAATGACCATTGTATAGACGCCTTTTAAATGCACATCATGAGGTGTTACATTTGTTTCCTCTTGAAATTCACGAATAGCCGCTTCATAGATAGATTCTCCGCTTTCCATTTTGCCACCAGGGGCCACATACCAACCACGTCTCGGCTTTTGTAATAGTAAAACTTCATTCCCTTGTATAGCTAATAAATTTGCGATTCTTTGCATTGGCTAACACCTCTAATCTTCTTGATCTTTTCTCCATTATAACGTGCCTTTAATGTACACACAAAAAAGAGGTTGTTTTTCGGGCTCTTGCCGTTCAAACAACCTAAAAAGATATAAAAGGGGAATAAAACAATTATGAAAAACAACTGTGGTAAGCAGTTTTTACATTTTCTATTATATCCCTTATTTGTTTCGTAAAAGTTACAATACTATTAAGGTATCGTTAATTTATAGGATCTTTACCAAAACGTGTACTTGACCGCACATTCCGTTACGGGCGGACGCTTTCCGCGGGCGAGGTCGAGCCTCCTCGTCACTCATGCTTCGCTCCTGCGGGGTCTCAACTTTCTCGCTTTTCCCGCTGGAGTCGCCGCCCTTCACTCCATGTGCTTTTAGAATTCTAAATTTTTTAATCAAGAACATATTTTAGTATTGAACCAATTTATCCGTTCAACTTCTCTTTTAATTCTTCTACATAGTGCTGAGCTGCTTGCGCTGCAATACTGCCATCACCTGTAGCTGTCACGATTTGACGTAACATTTTATCACGAACATCCCCTGCTGCAAAGATGCCAGGCACGACTGTCTCCATTTTGTCATTCGTTACGATATAGCCGTTTTCATTTAAAATATTTAAATTTGCAAATGGGGCTGTTAATGGCACCATACCGATGTAAACGAATACGCCGTCTGTTTTAAATTCAGATTCGGAACCATCTACTGTAGATACAAGTGTAACGCGACCTACTTTGCCATCTACTTCGTGAATTTCTTTTACTGTTGCATTCCAAATAAAGTCAATTTTTTCATTTGCAAATGCGCGATCTTGTAAGATTTTTTGTGCACGTAACTTATCGCGTCGGTGAACAATCGTTACTTTTTCAGCAAAACGTGTTAAGTACACACCTTCTTCTACCGCTGAGTCGCCACCACCTACTACGACTAATTCTTTTCCTTTAAAGAATGCACCGTCACATACGGCACAATAGCTTACACCTCGGCCACCAAGCTCTTTTTCACCTGGAACACCCATCTTTTTATACTCTGCACCTGTTGAAATAATGATGGCACGTGCTTTGTATTGTTTTTTACCAACAATAAGTGTTTTATATTCTTCACCATCAATAATTTCCGATACATCACCGTAAGCATACTCAGCACCGAATTTTTTCGCGTGTTCAAACATTTTTGTTGAAAGCTCTGGTCCTAAAATTGTATCAAAACCAGGGTAGTTTTCTACCTCTTCTGTGTTGGCCATTTGACCACCTGGAATGCCGCGCTCTAACATTAATGTAGAAAGATTCGCACGCGATGTATACACCGCCGCTGTTAATCCTGCAGGACCTGCACCAATAATTACTATGTCATAAATTTTTTCTTCTGCCATTTTAAAAGACCTCCTCTACCACTTCTCACATTTATATCGTATGCGATATTTTTAATCGTTTCAATAAATATGCTTATACTCTTAATGAGTAAAAATACCAGTATGAAAATAAAAAATATGAAACTAAAGCGTAATCGTAGCCTCCGCGCTTTGCCACAGCCTACACAGGAGCTAAAACAGGCATGGCCTGTTTGGATCTCCTGTTCCGGCTCCTGTGGCTATGGCGCGCTACGGCAAAAGTGAATACTTCTGGATGTGCTAGAAAAATATTTCTCTTATCTAAATGAAATCATTTTCTTTCCATTTGCACATTATAGTCTGTCTAACCTTTACTATAATTAATAAGGATTTTTCATTATTTTTGAGCCACCAATTATTTTATTGAACAACAGTTGCTTGTAGTGGAGGCACGAGACTCCTACGGGAAAAGCGAGACAATCAAGACCCCACAGGAGCGAAGCATGAGCGACGAGGAGGCTTGATGCTCGCCCGTGGAAAGCGAGTGCCGCAGCGGAAAGCAACGGTTACTAAAATGGTAATATATGTTTATTAATTTACTCGTTATTAGCTTATACGCTAGTTGGTACAAAATCCAGTAGTTCATCACAGTATTTTGTCAATGTTGCGACAGTAGTCTCATACTTCTCAGCAAATTGTTTTTTTGTTACTTTTTCATCCATCGCTGAATGGAACATATAATCGACTGCAGCGGCTAATGCTTTCACATTTCTAAACGGATAATTTGCTTCAATGGCTAGTTCAAATAAAGCAAACCACAACTGTAAAACATGTGTTGCTTCTAAATGAATAGAGCCATATTTTTGTGTAATGAGTTCTGCTACTTCCATCGCCCGTAAAATAGGGAGCTCCCCTTTTCTTTTTGCGCTGAATTCATGACCAAGCGCATAGGCTAAACATAACTTTTCTACTTCATTATAATTTGAGACATCAATCCATTTAGGGTGCGCAATAATTTCTTGTTTATGGGCAGAGCGCTTTAACAAGAAAAAGCCAAATAATCGTTCGGATGTAAAGTTGCTATTCACTTTATCAATAATAGTTTCACGACTATTTTCAAGTGAATTCCCTTTACTTTCATCATGTATCCAAGGTTCAAATCCTTCTTTCGTAGGATCTAGTTTGAGTAACTGCTCCCACGACTGCTTTGCTACATCCTCCTGGCCAGAGAAGTAAGCAGATTGTGCTAGCCAAAAATAAAAACCAGGATCTCCTTCATAGCCCCGTTTGCTCATAGAACGTAACCATTTATACGCTATCTCATATTGCCCGATTAATGCTAATGTTGCACCAAGTTTATAGCGATTATCCCATTCATATGGTTGAATCTTCGTTAAAATTTGTAACAGATCATTTAGCTCTTGTTCATTTTTCTGATAGTATGCAAATACAGCTAAATTACATAACGCATGTAAATTCCCATGATTTTCTCTTAATACATGATTTAATAATGCATGCGCTTCTTCAGCTTCACCAATATAGAAATAAGCCAGTGATAAATTGTTATACGCTGGCCAAGCATCTGGAAACTGCTCAATTAATTCCTCTAATACTTCAATAGCTTGAACAAAATCGCCCTTTTCCATTAGTCTTCTTGCTTTTTCTTGTGCAACCATTTTTTCAGCATCATGTTCTTCTAAATGTTCGAGCGTTTCTTTTTCTAGTTCCACAAAGTCTAAAATTTCATTCGCTTCCATGGCGTACATGCCTTGTGGTTCCATATCTAAATACATCAATGCATATTTTTTAGCATCATGAACCATCCCTATACAGCCGGATACTTCCGCGAGCATGAACACAATTTCAGGCTCATTTGGATCTAGATGATACGCGGTATGAATTAATTCATACGCATGTTCAAAATTTTGCAATTCCATTTCAAGCATGCCATATTGCATTAATATAAGCCCGTCATCCGGACTGAGTTCTGCAGCACGTTGAATATATTTATACGCCTTATCTAATTGATCACGTTCTAAGGCTGTTAGTGCTTTTTGATAATAATAGTCACCGTTTGGAATAAACGATACGACATTACTTTTTTTACTGATTTCACGTTTATTTTCCAACAACATTTCCTCCGAAACATAAAATAAGGAACGTCTGACACGTTCCTCATAGTTGTTCTCTATTATAGCACAAACAGTTTAAAAAGCGGCTACTTCTGCCTTTATGTTCTAATTTTTTATATTGTAACGACTAACACCTTTTGACGCAGAAAAAAAGCGTTACCTGCTTTTATTTTTCCCTTCATGACGTTTTTGAAGTACTGCTAATACTTCATATACATCTATCTTTTGCGTCTGACGGCTGTCGCCTTTCGACGCAGAAAAAAGCATTGCCTACTTTTACTTTTTCCCTTCATGACGTTTCTGAAGTACTTCTAATACTTCATATACATCGACCTTTTGCTCTTGTAGGAGGACTAGTAGGTGGTAAAGAAGATCGGCTGCTTCCCATTTTACTTCTTCTGTATCACGGTTTTTGGCCCCGATAACAACTTCTGTTGCTTCTTCACCGACTTTTTTACAAATTTTATCGATCCCTTTTTCGAATAAATATGTAGTGTATGCACCTTCTGGCATATCGATTTCACGTTGTTTAATGACTTCTACCAGTTGTGGTAAAATCGCTACTGAACCTGGACGTTCATTTTCTACAATCGCCTCAGTAAAGCAAGATGTTGTACCATTGTGGCATGCTGGACCAGCAGGAAGGACTTCCACTACTAATGCATCTTGATCACAGTCTGCTTTAATTGAAATCACTTTTTGCGTGTTGCCACTTGTTGCCCCTTTATGCCAAAGCTCTTGACGCGAACGAGAGTAAAACCATGTTTCACCCGTTTCGATTGTTTTTTGTAAAGACTCTTCATTCATATAGGCAACTGTTAGTACTTCTTTTGATTGTGCGTCTTGCACAACCGCTGGGATTAACCCTTGTTCGTCAAATTTAACGTTCATCGCACGTGTACTCCTTTTTCTTTTAAGTAGCTTTTTACTTCTGCTACACTCGTTTCTTTATAATGGAAAATCGATGCCGCAAGTGCCGCGTCTGTATCCACATCTTGCAGTACTTCACGGAAATGTTCTGCATTTCCAGCACCACCACTGGCAATGACTGGCACAGTAACTGCTTCTCGTACTGCTTTTGTTAAACCTAAATCAAAGCCGGATTTCTCACCATCTTGGTTCATGCTCGTTAGTAGAATTTCGCCAGCCCCTAAACGTACTGCTTCTTTCGCCCAGTCTACGGCTTTCCACTCTGTTTTATTACGACCACCATGTGTATATACCATCCATGTGCCATCTTCTTCAGAGTAGCGCGCATCAATCGCACAAACAATACATTGTGCACCAAAATAGTCAGAACCTTCTTTAATGAGTGCTGGACGCTCTAAAGCAGAAGTATTTACCGATACTTTATCTGCCCCTGCACGTAAAATACGTTTCATATCATCGAGTGTACGAATACCGCCACCTACTGTGAATGGGATGGCTAAAGCACTCGCTGTTTGGCGTACGACATCAACCATCGTTTCACGGCCTTCGTGAGATGCTGAAATATCTAAAAATACGAGCTCATCTGCACCTTGCTCATCATAAAATTTCGCGAGTTCCACTGGGTCACCTGCATCACGCAGCTCGACAAACTGTACCCCTTTCACAACACGACCTTCTTTTACATCAAGACACGGAATAATTCGTTTTGTTAACATACTGTCGCCCCCACTTCTCGCAACCATTCACGTAGTAAAAACACACCAAATGGACCTGATTTTTCAGGGTGGAACTGCATACCTGTGAAATTACCACTTGCAACGATTCCTGGTACTTGTACCCCTTCATAGTCCGCTGAAGCAACAAGCTCTTCTTGTGCCATATTTGTAGCATAAAACGAGTGGACAAAATAAACATGGCGCTCACTCGGTAACGTTTTTCCTGTAAGCCACTCCGGCGTTTGAGCTAACACAAGCTCATTCCATCCCATATGTGGAATACGCGATACATTCGTAAAACGTTTTATACTCCCTTTAAAGATGCCTAGACCTTTTGTTGGCGATACTTCTTCACTTTCCTCAAACATTAACTGCATCCCTAAACAAATACCTAAAAGCGGTTGCTTTGTTTCTTTAATGAAATGAATTAACCCTGTTTCTTCAAGACGTTTCATCGCATCTGGAAATGCACCGACACCAGGGAGTACAAGCGCATCTGCTGCACGCAGTGTTTCCATATCACTCGTTACAATAACCTCTGCATTTAAACGTTTTAATGCTTGTTCAACGCTGAACAAATTACCCATTCCATAATCAATCACACCAATTTTCACGTTACGTTAACAGTCCTTTCGTTGACGGTACACCTTTCACGCGTGGATCAATTTGTACTGCGTCATCAAGTGCTCGTGCTAATGCTTTAAAGATTGCTTCAATAATATGATGTGTATTTTGACCATAAGGAACAATAACATGTAAGTTAATACGTGCCTCTAGCGCAAACTTCCATAAAAATTCATGGACTAATTCTGTATCAAATGCACCTACTTTTGCATTCAATGTTGGCTCGATACGATATTCTAAATGCGGACGATTCGAACAATCAACTACGACATGTGCTAACGCATCATCCATCGGAACGAAAGCATTCCCGTATCGCTTAATCCCTTTTTTATCGCCTAGTGCCTCGCGGAATACTTGTCCAAGTACAATACCGATATCTTCTGTTGTGTGATGATCATCAATCCAAGTATCACCATTCGCAATAATTTTCCCATCAAATAAACCATGCTTAATAAATAAATCAAGCATATGGTCCATAAAACCGACGCCTGTTTGAATTTCTGCTTGACCTGAACCGTCTAAATTTAACTCTACCTCGATTTTTGTTTCATTCGTATTACGAGCGATTTTTGCAAAGCGTGCTCCCATTTTATTCTTCTCCTTTATCCCAGCCGCGCGACTCAACTGCTCGTGCGTGGCCTTCTAATCCTTCCAGACGTGCTAGACGGGCAATTTTTGGTGCATTTTGTGCCCATGTTTTTTCACTATAATAAACAACGCTCGTGCGTTTAATAAAATCATCTACATTTAGCCCACTCGCAAAACGTGCTGTACTATTTGTTGGCAGAACGTGATTTGTCCCTGCAAAATAGTCACCTACTGGTTCTGAGCTATAGCGCCCTATAAAAATAGCACCCGCATGTGTAATGCGTTCTGCCACTTCCACTGCCTTATCTGTCACAACCTCTAAATGCTCTGGTGCTAAAGAATTGACTGCACGAATCGCTTCCTCTAGTGATTCCGCTACATAAATTTGCCCGAATTTTTCAATGGATTGACGAGCAATCGTCTCACGCGGAAGTGTCTTCAGCTGCTTTTCTACTTCTTCTGCTACTGCCTCTGCTAACGCATCACTTGTTGTGATTAATACCGCACACGCTAATGCATCATGCTCTGCTTGTGATAATAAATCAGCGGCAATTTCATCCGCATAGGCTGTCTCATCTGCTAATACACAAATTTCTGATGGTCCTGCAATCATATCAATTGCGACCTCACCAAATACTTCACGTTTGGCTAGCGCAACAAAAATATTACCTGGGCCTGTAATTTTATCGACCGGTGTAATTGTCTCTGTCCCATATGCTAGTGCTGCAATCGCTTGTGCGCCGCCTACTTTATACATTTCTGTCACACCTAAAATATGTGCTGCGACAAGCACCGCTGCTGGAAGCTTTCCGTCACGTCCAGCAGGGGATGTAATAACAATGCGCTTTACGCCCGCTACTTGCGCTGGAATGACATTCATTAAAACAGACGATGGATAGGCCGCTGAACCGCCTGGCACATATAATCCAACTGCATCAAGTGGTGTAATCCGTTGCCCGAGCCAAGAACCATCCGCTAATGGTAACTCATAACCCGTACGTTTTTGTGCACTATGATATAGGCGAATATTGGCTGCTGCTTCAGCAAGATCTTTATAAAGTTGTTCATCGAACCCTTTTACTGCTTCCTCAATTTCTTCCGCTGTAACACGTAAGTTTTTCGGGGCAAAACCATCCCATTTTTCGCTATACATGCGAATTGCCGCATCGCCACGTTCACGTACATCTGCAATGACTTGACGTACCGTTTTCAATTGCTCCTCGTTGCCACTTTCAAGCTGACGTTTTAACGAAATATCACTTGTTAACGTTGTAATATTCATACGATCCCCCTATCCCTAATTCACACATTTTTTTAAGCGCGACACGAGGTCTTGAATACGCTCACTTTTCATGCGGTAACTAACCGGATTGGCAATTAGACGAGAGGAGACATCCGTAATGTGCTCGTACTCGACTAACCCATTCTCTTTTAATGTACGTCCTGTCGATACGATATCGACAATGCGATCTGCTAAGCCAATCATCGGCGCAAGTTCAATTGAACCATTTAACTCAATAATCTCTACTTGCTCCCCGATCCCTTTATAATATTTTGTAGCGATATTTGGATACTTTGTTGCAATACGTGGTGCAATTTCATTCATCGTCGTATTCGGTAAACCTGCCGACGCAATATAGCACTCACTAATTTTCAAATCTAATAGCTCATGAACTGTACGACGTTGCTCTAACAACACGTCCTTACCTGCGATTCCGATATCTGCTACGCCATGCTCTACATAAACTGGTACATCCATTGGTTTTGCTAAAATGAAGCGGATTTTTTCTTCCGGAATTTCAATCATCAACTTCCGTGACATCTCTACTTCCTCTGGTAAATTAAAGCCCGCTTCTAATAGCATTTCATATGCTTCTTCAAAAATGCGCCCCTTAGGCATTGCGATTGTTAATTCACTCATACTTGTTCCTCCTGCCCAGAGAAGTACACAACTTCTTGGAACTGCTCTTTAAATGCTTCTACATTTTCTAGCCCGACTGTTGATTGCAGCGTCACACGGCGATTTTGCTCACGTAATAGCGCTGCCTGAGCTAATGCTTGTTTAAATGCTACAGGTTCAAATAATACAAGCGCTGTCACGTTTTCAATCTCTTGACGTGGCATTGCTTCCAGTAAACGATCGACACGTAAACCAAAGCCTGTTGCCCCTACAGTTGAACCAAAATGCGCAAGTAGTCCGTCATAGCGACCACCATTGCCTAATGGGAAGCCACTGCCAGAAGCAAATACTTCAAATAACATGCCCGTGTAATAATTCATATGACTTGATAATGTAAAGTCGTACGCAATATATTGTTCAACGCCAGCTAAAGCGAGTAATTCCCATAACTTTTGCATATATTCTAATGCGTCATTTTTACGCACATATTTTTCAATATCTTCAATAGAAGATAGGCTTAATGCTTCCTCAATAAAAGCGAGTAGTGCATCGGATTTCGTTTTTGGTAAATCAAATGTTAGTACCGCTTCTTCAAAGCCTACATAATTACGTTGTACAAGCAGTTCATTTAATTTCTCCGCTTGCTCTGTGCTTTCTGTATAATCTTTCAAAATACAGCTTAGTACGCCTGCATGACCAATCGTAATTTTGAACGATTCAATGCCGTATGCTTTGACTAATTCGATCACTGTCATAATTACTTCTGCATCCGCAAAAACAGAGTTGTCCCCAATTAATTCAATCCCCATTTGCTCGAACTCTGCTGGTCGACCACCTTCTAGCTGCTGTGCACGGAAAACATTTTCGAAATAAGCTAAACGTTGTGGGATTTTTTCTTTCAATAATTTTGATGTTGCTACACGTGCAATCGGTGTAGTCATATCTGGTCGTAACACTAATGTACTACCTTGACTATCCACTAGCTTAAACAAAGTAGCATCATGGATCGCAGACGCCTTACCAACCGTATCGTAATACTCGACAGTTGGTGTTTTAATAAATTCATAGCCACGACTGCGTAGTAATTCGCGCCCTGTCTCACGTACTTGCTCTAATTTTTCATAAATTTGTGGGAATGTATCGCGCATCCCAAGTGGTTTTTCGAACATTTTAATCGATGACATTTTGACACATCCTAAACATTTTACTTTAACGTACTAGAGTGATAAATTACTAATATATGAAAGTATTTTACTGCTATTAGAGTATTTAGTCAATAAATTCACAAAAACTTAACTATACTCAATTTTCTGATATATATTTCCCTATTATACACTATTAGAAAGACATCATCTCGACCTATTTTGGTCAAGATGATGTCTTATCTTTGTGAATATCCATGAAACTTATATGTTTCTGTTTACTAAAAAACCGACAAAATCCAAAATTCGGATTTTGTCAGTTCATTCATTTTCCCATTTCGGTTTATCTAATTTTTTTCGCTCTGCCATTTGTTCAGCTGTATAAATGATGCGCATCGGATTTCCCCCTGCCATACAACCTGGTGGTACATCGCGATGAACAAGCGTGGCAGCGGACACGATTGCCCCGTCCCCTATTTCAACACCTGGTAAAATGGTTGAATTTGCTCCAATCATTACATGACTACCAATAACAACATCCCCAAGTCGATACTCTTCAATTAAATATTCATGGGCCAAAATCGTTGTATTAAAACCGATGACCGTATTATCGCCAATTGAAATTCGTTCAGGATACATCGTATCAGGCATCACCATCAATGCAAGGGATGTTTTATCGCCAATCTTCATCCCTAAAAATGTACGATAAAGCCAGTTTTTTAAACGAAGGAATGGCGTAAAACGTCCAATTGTTATAATGGTAAAACATTTTGCTACTTTCCAAAACGATACAGTGTCATACATATTCCATAATGAGTTTGCCCCTTTAACACGATAACGCTCCGTTCTCCTCATCCACTATGCTTCCTTTACAATTGAAATTAAATCAGACATATGCTCTAACATATAATCTGGATTGAACTGTTGTAAAAATGCTCGTCCTTTAAATGCCCAAGAGACTCCCGCTGTACATACACCTGCATTTTTACCGCCTTCGATATCATGCGAGTTGTCTCCAATCATGATGACCTCTTCTTTTACTAACCCGAGTTTTTCAAGTGCAAGCAAGATTGGTTCAGGATGAGGCTTTACATGGGTCACATCTTCCAAACCAACAACAAACTCGAATAAGTGACTTGCCCCTAAAATATTTAATCCGCGTGCAATGCTATCACGACGCTTTGTCGATACAATGACTAAACGCACGCCCATTTCCTTTAACTTCTCTAATGTTTCGACAACACCATCATATTCTTTTACAAGGTCATCATGATGTATTAAATTCCATTCACGGTACTTTGTAATCATCATTTCCGTTTCCCCTGGTGTCAGCGTATCAAACGTTTCCTTTAAAGAAGGACCGATAAATGGTAGACAATCCTCCGCCTTATATTGCCCGGGAAATCTCTCGTTTAACACATGTAAAAACGTTTCAATGATTAACTCATTTGTATCTAGTAATGTTCCATCAAAATCAAATAGCAATGCCTTTATCATGACTCTAAAACTCCTCTAGCTTCCTTTTGTTCTGCTCGTCGCCATACATATGCAACCACAATCGTTAAAATAAACGCGGTAACGACACGAATCGCCAATAACGGCAATACCGGGATGCCGAGTGGTACGAAAATGAGTGTATCCTCCACTACGGCGTGACAAGCTACTAAGAAAATAAATGCGAGTGTTGCATCCTTTTTCGATACCCCATCTTCCTCAACCGCTTGAATCATAACACCTGCACCGTACGCTAACCCAATTACTAGCCCTGTTACAAGTGTCATGGAAGCATTCGGTTTTACGCCTATCACCTTTGTGAACGGTGCTAGTCTATTTGAAAATTTCAGCATATAACCATAATCACGTAAAAACTGAACGATGATCATTAATGGTAGGACAATGATAATTAACTGAAGAATCCCGTAACTGGCCTTTTCCAAGCCAAGTAGCAGTATCGCTCCCCAGCCATCTGGATTGGCTGTCATTTCTGGCATCATACCATATTTAGCAATCTCACTGCCTCCATCCCAAAGCAAGTTAATCGTAATGGCAGAGAGGAAAGCAAGCCCAAATCGAACGACTAGTACAACCCACAATTTTACCCCTACACGAAGGGCAACGGCAGTCTCAATAAACATACTATGCGCAAACGATAACATAACAGCTAATGTAAATACTTCTTTTACCGTTAACTCAAGTGATAATATCCCTGCAATGCCCGAATATAAATTTAGCGTTGTTCCAAGGACTAATGGAATAGCCGCTTCACCTGGCAAACCTAAAATACTCATCAATGGTGCGATCATATCGACAATCCATGGAAGTACCGGTGTAAATTGCAAAAGCGTCACGATAAACGTAATTGGAAAAATAAATTTACTTAATTTCCATGCTGTTTGTAAACCTGCGAGCATCCCCTTTTTTAACGTCTCTCTCATTTCGCAAGCTCCCCTACTTTTTATCTAAATAACGTACAACCGGCTTCACCTTCATGCGGCGATAGACGATAGCAATAATACCGACGACAACCCCAATAATAGATACGACTTGTGCTGAACGTAGTAAATCGTCAATTAAATACAAGCTATCTGTACGTAAACCTTCAATATAGAAACGACCAATTGAATACCAAATTAAGTAAAAGAAGAACATTTCCCCTCGTCGCCAATTAAACTTACGGGCAACTAGTAAAATGATAAGCCCAATCACGTTCCATAGAGACTCATATAAAAACGTCGGATGTACATATGTACCCTGTTCTTCAATATACATCTGTTCAATAATCCAATTTGGTAGCAATAAATTCTCTAAAAAATCACGTGTTACAGGTCCACCGTAAGCTTCTTGGTTCATAAAGTTACCCCAGCGACCAATAATTTGTCCTACTAAAATACTTGGTGCCGCAATATCAGCAACACGTAAAAAGCTAACACCACGTTTTTTCGTAAAAACATACGCGGTAATAAAAGCCCCGATTAATGCGCCGTGAATAGCAATGCCACCAGTCCATATTTCAATAATCTTCCCGGGATCCTGACTATAGTAATCCCATTTCATCGATACATAGTAAATCCGAGCTGATAATATTGAAATCGGTACTGCCCAAATTAACATATCTCCGATAAAATCTTCATGTAATCCTAATCGAACAGCCTCACGCTGCGCTAAAAAATACGCCAGTACAATTCCTGTAGCAATTAAAATCCCATACCACCTTACCGGAATTGGACCTAAATGAAAGGCGACTGGATCAATAGCTAATAATGTTAAACTCATAACAATCTCCTTTCGACTTTAGAAATCATCCATTTCATCATTCGATGCAATCATCTCATCTAAACGACGGGAAAATTCTTCTGCTGCATTAACCCCCATCTTTTTCAAGCGATAGTTCATGGCCGCTACTTCAATAATGACAGAGACGTTACGTCCTGGTTGAACAGGCACCGTTAATTTCGTTACATTCGTATCGATAATACGCATTTTCTCCTCGTCTAAGCCAAGACGATCGTACGATTTATCTGGATCCCAATTTTCAAGCTCAATAATCAGTGTAATCCGCTTATAAGGACGAACTGCACTCGCACCGAATAATGTCATAATATCAATAATACCAATACCACGAATTTCAAGTAAATGCTCAAGTAGTGGCGGTGGGCTGCCAATCAAGAAATTTTCCGATTCTTGACGGATTTCAACACAGTCATCCGCTACAAGACGATGCCCTTTTTTCACTAATTCTAAAGCCGTTTCACTTTTCCCCACACCACTTTTTCCGATTAAAAGCACACCAATGCCATGCACATCAATAAGCACACCATGAATCGCGGTTGTTGGTGCCAACTTGCTTTCTAAAAAATTCGTAAGCCGACTAGAAAAACGCGTTGTCGTCAACCTTGTTTTAAGAACCGGTACATGATTTTTATCGGCTGCATCAATTAACTCCGGTGGTACTTCAAGCTCTCTTGAAATAATAATTGCGGGCGTATTTTGCGAGCAAAGACGCATCATACGCTCTTCACGGTCACTAGCTGGCAGCATTTCAAAAAATGAAAGTTCTGTCTTCCCCAATAATTGTACGCGATTTGCTGGATAATGGGTAAAGTACCCCGCCATTTCAAGTCCCGGTCTTGAAATATCACTCGTCGTAATATAACGCCCGATCCCTTCCCCGCCACTTACTAACTCTAAATCAAATTTCTCCATTACATCTCTCGTTGTTACTTGAATCATCTTAAACTCTCCAATCATACAACATACATATTATTTTATTTTAACATGCCTATCCCATATTTCTAATATTTCGTATTAGAAATAAACAACTTGACCAAAATCGGTCGAGATGACGCCTTGGAAGTAAAAGCCCATAGATGTTTCTTATCGGCCTAATACTTACCTATCCGCCACAAAAAAAGCCGACGAATATTCGCCGACTTGTTTTCACCCTATTTTTCTCTATTATTTCTTTGCAGCTAACCAAGCAGCTAAAGCTTCCGCTTCTTCACCTTGCACTAAACCGCCAGGCATACCGCCCTCTTGACCATTTACAATGATATCTAAAATTTCTTCTTCAGATAAGCGAGAACCTACATCATTTAACGCTGGTGTGTTACCCATACCTTGTAAATTACCACCGTGACATGTTGCACAGCGTTGTTGTGCGACTTCTGCACTTGCATCTGCTGTAGTTTCTTCTGCTGGTGGAGTTGTTGTACCTTCATCTGTTTTATCTGTATTTTCCTCATCGCCGCCACATGCACCAAGCATTAGAGCAGAACCTAACATGAATGTTGCTAACCATTTCTTTTTCATATGTGATACCCCTCCAAGTATAATTTTACTAACATATCCCTAGTATAGCACTTTTATGCACGTTTGAAACCTTCTCCTAGTACCTCATAAGCATCAGAAACAATGACAAACGCTGATGGGTCAATACTTTTAACGATTTGTTTCAGCTTTGTGAATTCTGTCTGATAGACTACCACCATGAGTACAGGCTTCTCATGTCCTGTATAGCCACCAAATGCGGGAATTTTCGTGACGCCTCGGTCAATCTCTTGAAAAATTCGGTCCCTTATTTCATCTTGCTTATTTGTAATAATATACACCATTTTTGATTGACTGAAGCCTAATTGAATAATATCGATTGTTTTTGTTGTGACATATAGCCCAACCAATGCGTATAAACCCTTTTCGATATCAAATACTATTGCTGCACTCGTTGCAATAATCCCATCAATTAGCAACACACTTGTCCCTAATGTCATTCCTGTAAATTTCGTAATAATTTGTGCTAATAAATCTGTACCACCTGTCGATGCTTTCCCTTTAAATACAAGACCAATTCCAGAACCGACAACAATACCACCAAAAATTGCACCGAGTAGTGGATTATACGTCCAAGCATCCCAACTTTCCGTTAAAATAACGAAGAATGGTAGTGCAAGTGTACCAACTAAGGACTTAGCACCGAAATTCTTCCCTAAAATGAAAACACCCGCAATAAATAAAGGAATATTAAATGCATATTGTACAATCCCTGCATTCCAACCAAATACCCCATGCAAAATAGTACTAATCCCACTTACGCCACCTGAAGCGATTTGGTTAGGAAATAAAAATGCATTAAAACCAATTGCCACGACAGCTGCCCCTGCAATGACATAAAGGTATTCCATAATTGTATCTTTTACAAAATGATTTTCGTTATTCACATTTTTCCCTACCTTTTTCATTTCTCTACACAATTCAGCCATGATTATAGCAAATGTTTTATTAAATCGGAACTTCACTTTAATGAAGTTTCTGACGATTGATAATAACACCAAAAAAAAATCCTATAGTAAATTTACTATAGGACCTAGTATTAGTAATACTTATACGTTTCTTCTACCCATTCATCCGCTTCACGCTGAATTTGCATAATCGTCTCTTTGGATAGCTCTAGTTTCGCGGCCAGTTTTTCCACGTTTCCCCAGTCAGCTTTACTTAGGGCAATACTAAACTGCAAGTATGGCGACATTTCCGTTTCTCCCCCGCTAATCGTTTCAACAATCTCTTCGGGAAACGGCAACTGCTGTAAAATCATATTCATTGGGCGTCGTAGCAAGGCGTCAATTAATGAAAACAGCCCAATTAAAAAGTATTCCGAGAAATTTTGCTTATAATTTAATTTCGCTACTTTTTCACAAACCTTTGCACGAAATAACGAGCGGCGCATTAATTCATTAAATACATCTGATTTATCTTTATTTCCTACTTCACGCATAGCAAGTAAATAAATCCACTTTCTTAACTCCGATAAGCCAAGCATTAATATCGCCTGTTTAATGGAACGAATTTTTGATTTAGAGCGCTTCGTTGATGTATTAATCAATTGCAACAATTTAAACGATACGGAAATATCACGTTCAATATTTTCTGCCAATTCATTAATATTTGGTTCATCATCACGTAATAACGAAATGATATGAAAATATTGAATTGTATTTGCAGGAATATCCGTTGCTTTAATGACTTGTGGTTGTTCAAAAAAATAGCCTTGAAATAACGTGTACCCTGAATGCTTCGCTACCTCAAATTGATGGTGCGTCTCTACCTTCTCAGCTAACAGCTTAATATGTGGGCATTTTATTTTCACTTTGTTTTCAATTTTCATCCGTTCAAGTAACGAAGATAATAAGAAATCTACCTTTATATAATCTATATAAGGAAATAAGTCGTCATAAATTTGCACGCTTTCATCCAATACAAAATCATCTAATGCTATTTGAAACCCTTTGCTTTTTAAATTTCGAATACGTTCAATTAGCTCTGCTGTAATCGGCACATCTTCTAAAATTTCAATCACAACTTTTGTTGGATCTAAATAGTCTGTGAGCGGCCCCATTAATAAATTTTCAGTAAAGTTTACAAAACATGGACGCCCTTTAGTCACTTCATCAATCCCTATGTTCACAAAAGAGTTTACGAGCACATCTACTGTCGCCGCATCTGAATCAACCATGGGAAAAGAATTATTTTCTTTATTGCGGTATAATAGCTCGTATGCAACAACTTGTTCATGAAGATTGAATATAGGTTGTCTGCCGATAAAAACTTCCACACAAATTGCCTCACTTTACAGTTTTCTTTATCGTATTATAACATGTTTTGACTGTTTTAATATGATAATAGAACACTATTATTTATATATTTTCCCATTTATATTACAACGATATAAAAAGGATAAGAAGAAAGCCCCTCTTACCCTCATAATTTTTATAAATATTTTTTAAACCATTCAATCATTTGCGTTAAGCGTTCTACACGTAAGTTCGGAAGTCCTGTACGGGATAAGTTATGATCGCTCTCTGGGAATCGAACGAAGCTCACTTCTTTTCCTAGTGTTTTTAGTGTGATATAAAGTTGTTCAGCTTGTTCAATGGGACACCTAAAATCCTTTTCGCCGTGTAAAATAAGCAGCGGTGTTTCTATATTTTCTGCATATTTTAAAGGTGAAAACGCCCACAGTTTATCGACAGATTTCATATCCGCAAAGTGCTGCCATTCGCTAAAGTAATACCCAATGTCAGATACACCAAAGAAACTAATCCAGTTTGAAATGGAGCGCTGTGTAACAGCTGCTTTAAAGCGATTTGTCTGTCCTACAATCCAGTTTGTCATAAAGCCACCGTAACTACCACCTGTCACACCCAAACGATTACGATCAATCCAACGATAATTTGCTAGAGCATAATCAAGGCCTGCCATAATATCCTCATAGTCACCACCACCATAATCGCCACGTACACCATCGACAAATGCCTGACTATAACTATGACTGCCACGTGGATTCACATATAACACACCATACCCTTGTGCTGCTAGTAACTGCATTTCATGGAAGAACGTATTCGCATACATTGTATGAGGTCCACCATGTACTTCCACGATTAACGGATACTTCTTGCCTTCTTCGTAATTTGTTGGTTGCATGATCCAACCATGTACATCCCCAATCGATGTTGTGTACACAATCGCTTCAGGTGTTGACAGTGGAACTTTCTTTAACAATACTTCATTAAAATCCGTTAATTGACGACGTTCACCTGTTGTAATATCAAAGTAGAATAACTCACCTGGGAAGGTTGGGTTTGAAATGGTTAAAAGCGCCCAGTTTCCGCTACGTGCTACATCATAACCGTAAAGATGCTCCCCTTCAGGACTCGCTGGGAAAATACACCCTGCTAAATCGGCATAATACAGACGTACATCCCCCATCGTTGATAATTGGAAATACAGCGCGTTTGTTTCTGTCCATATAACCGCTGGTGTATCTACCCCTTGCTGTACGTCAGCAACGGCTAAATCGCCAACAGGTGCATCTAACATTTCCGTTATATTTTGTGTTAGCTTTGTTTCTGTATCATATACGTATACTTGCGCATGCGTAGCGTTTTTATAAGAAGCATCACTACCAACGTACGCAATATAGCGATTATCAAATGAAAATGTCGCTCCACCGTAATGACCATCTGCGTCTACTAATATCGCCTCTTCTTTCGTTGCTACATCCACAATATAAAGGGGTGTACGGAACTCATAATCTAAATTTTCTGCTCGGTTAACACCTACAATAATTTGTTGTCCATCACGTGAAATACCTACTAAACTATGGTGATAATCACCTGATGTAAACTGCTCAAGCGATTCGTCTGCAAGATGTAATACAGCGATTTGCGTAAATTGATCTTGTGGACGTAAACCTACACCACCGATGCCGTCCATCTTATACTTCATACCGTTCACGACATATGCTTGCGGCAGTTTATCCCCTTCTTTTTCCAGCTGATCAATCATCGTTTTTCCTTGCTGCACACGACCAGCAAGCCATATTTTTTCACCGCAAGGACTCCATAAAAATGAACTAACCCCGTTCGGTAAATCCGTTAGTTTTTTTGCTTCTCCACCGCGCACTTGTAAAATGTATAATTGATTTTTTTCATCTCGATTCGATAAAAAAGCAAGCTGTTTGCCGTCTCGTGACCATTGCGGGCTACTAATTCGTTCCTTTCCAAACGTCCATTGCGTCACATCCCCTGATTCAATATGCACATGGAATAAGTGTGAATAATACTTATTATCCTCCTTATTCATTTGCGTACGAATAAATACCGCTTCTTCATTCGAAGGCGATAATACTGGATTTGCAATGGATTGCAAAGTATATAAATGATTCGTTGTTAACATATGTATTCCTCATTCCACTAATATTTCGATTCCCGTAACAATAGTATATCACTCCTTAGCTCTTTTTCAAAAGACGCTATTGAATAATTTGATTTCTCTATATTGCATAATACACATTAATTGACCTTTTATTGTTAAAGAGGATCTTAACGTTGATTTCAGCTACAGCTGAGTCGCCTCCGCTCCAATCAACGAGCAAGCGCTTTTTATAAACCATTCCACTAAAAAGTACGCTTCCCATCTACTGATATTGTATTAAACTTTCTTAAAAGTATTTGCGCTAGTCGAACGTTCCACATAGGCTTCCTTAAAATGGCTCATCCATTTAAAATAAAAAAACGCTATTACCAAATTGAGTAATAGCGCAAAGCATTAATATTAACTTACAGTTGATATTTCTTTTAATGAGCGACGTAAAATTTTACCTGTTGAGTTTTTCGGTAATTCATCTAACACTTCAATCACTTTTGGTACTTTATATTTGACGATATGCTCTGCACAATAGCTTTGAAGTTGCGCTGGTGTCATGGACTTATCTTTTAATACAACATAAGCATGTACTGCTTCTCCCAAATTTTGATCAGGTAACCCTACTACCGCTGCTTCAATGACATTTGGATGTGCAAATAGCACTTCCTCTACTTCGCGTGGATATACATTGTATCCACCTACGATAATCATATCCTTCTTGCGGTCTACAATATAGAAATAACCTTCCTCATCTTTCTTCGCTAAGTCCCCCGTATATAGCCATCCATCACGAATAGCTACCGCTGTTTCCTCAGGAAGCTTATAGTAACCTTTCATCACATTTGGTCCACGTACAATGAGCTCACCCACTTCTCCAACGGGTACTTCATTGCCTAATGCATCCACCACTTTATTGTCCACATTGACGATCGATTGTCCAATCGATCCTGCTTTCCGCTCACGGTCTAACGGATTGAAGCATGTCACCGGAGAGGCTTCTGATAAGCCATATCCTTCTGAAATACGAACATTAAATTTCTCCTCAAAGTGATGAAGAAGCGATACTGGCATAGATGCACCACCTGAGACAGCAAGGCGTAAGTGTTCAAACGCTTTCGGATTCCCTTCCTCAAATTGATATAGGAAGTTAAACATCGTTGGTACACCTGCAAATACAGTTGCTTTATATGTCTCTGCTAGCTCAAAAATCTCACTTGGGCTAAAGCGCGGTGCTACAAGAAGTGTCGCACCTTTCATTAAAGGGGCATTCACGACCACTGTTAATGCAAACACATGAAATACTGGTAATGTTGTAATGATACGGTCATCACCTGTCATTTGTAAGTATTCACCTACATCACGTGCATTGGAATACAAATTGCCATGTGTTAACATGGCACCTTTTGGTTGCCCTGTCGTACCTGATGTATACAAAATGACCGCTATATCCTCTTGCTCAACTGCAACAGGATCAACCGTAGTGGTTGTATTGGCTAACACATGTGTAAATAGCTTCGTCTTTGCTTTCGCATCATCACTAAGCGCCGTAAATTTCTCCCCCACGTCCGGCGTCGTTTCACAAATGATGTAGCCCTGTACTTGTGGAAAGGCTTTTACACCTATCTCTACAAGTGGCAATAGCATGTCGAGTGCAATGACCACCTTTACATCCCCATTTTGAATAATGTACGAAATTTCATCCGCTGTATAAATTGGATTAATCGGAATAGCCGTTGCACCAATTCGCATTGTTGCATACAACGAGATTAAAAAGTGCGGTGTATTGCCAAGTAACAATCCCACATGATCCCCTTTTTCAAGTCCTAAGTCTTGTAAAGCTTTTGCAAAACGTCCTACCGTCTGCTCAAACTCCCCATAACTTGTCCCTTGTCCCATAAAATAATACGCTGTCTTTTCTGGTTGTTCGAAAGCCTGTTGTCTTACTTGTTCAACTAAATTCAATACACCCATCCCCCTTGTCGCGTAAATGAACTGAATATTCATTTTATTGCTATTATAAAATAGGTATATTAGTAAAACAATAGGTTTTTTGTATTTTATTCCGTTTTTCTGTCAGAAACAAATTGTTTTTTCTACTTTATTCAATCACACTAGTCATTCACATGGGCAATATAACGCCAACGAATCATATAAAAATAAACAACTTGCACACAAACAAATAGAAAGAAAGCGACAATAATTTCTTTTACAATAATGAGGTTAATCACATCTTTTAATACAGATTGAAGTGCGATAAATGCAAATGTACTATGCAAAAGTGCCATACCCCATGGCAAGAAAAACTGCGGTGCTAAATGTCTTGTAATCAATCGTTTTTGTTCTGCATCTGTTAATCCCATTCTCTTTAAGACCGCAAATTGTTGACGTTCACGTTCGAGGTTTGCATACAACTTAAAATAAATAAAACTCCCTGCGGCCATTAAAAACACAATGACTACTAATACACCTGACACAGTAAATAAAGAATACATAGCTAATATATAAGAATAATTTAAACCTGTATTTTCAAAATAAAACGGCAATGAATAGACAGTACTTTTCACATATTCTTGTGATACTAATTGTTGAATAGATAAGCCAATATCCTTCGCCTCTATCCAGTGAGGAATATCAAATGCATATAAATGATAGCTCGGTACCTCTTCAGGAATAGCTAAAGGTTTGGTTAATAGCTTATAATCCTCATCGCTAATAATAATGGAGTTTCGGCTAATAATGGATGTCGGAAAAATGATTTTAGGATATACCCGGTCGATTGTAATCGGCACATTATTTTCTGTCAGCACGGTCTCTACTGTCATCTCTTCCAGTGTTTTAATGGACTCATCTGAATACGGTATAAACATCCCTTCTCCCGCATTCAGTCTAACGAGCGGAAGACCGTATGAAAATAACATCCGGTTAATGTCCGTTTCACGGAATACTTCCACCTCATTCGATGTGGCCAGCGATGTTTGTTTAATCACTTGAAAGCGTGTCACATGGTAGGAAAAACCTTGCTCCTCTAGCTCATTAATAATACTGGATACATGCTCCTTTTCATAAGGATTATCGAAATGTCCCTTATATACAATGCCGAGTGGATTGAGCTTATCATACTGAGCCGTATAAGAAGAAAGCGCAGCGAGCAGTACGACGCATAAAAAGGCCAACATAGATACCATTGTGACAACAAAAAACATTTTGGCATTTTGACGCATTGTATAGATTTGTTCAGCAACCGATAACATACATGCCTTATGCCAATACATATCTTTTCGCCGTTTCAATAAATCAAAAATAAAAAAAACAGTGTCCGTAAAAAAATAAAATGTTCCAAATGTCACAACAATCGGAATCAATAGCGTAAAGGTAAAGAGTGTCGTTTTCGTCGTAATCACAGCAAACATATAACCAATGCCAATTAAAACAAGTCCTAAAATAGCACGTCCCTTTGAATAACGATCCGATACATCTACAGCACGTGCTTTTAATAAATGCGTCAATTTATGCTCAGGTGTGTACATCACACTACCAATCGAAATAATAATAAAAGCACCCATAAATACAGCAAACGTCAATAAAAACGGACCCCATGATACATATAATGGTAAATCCTCTAAGCTTAACATTTCACGGATAATCATAAAAAAGAATTTTGAAAAGGCAAAGCCAAATAATATACCACTAATACTTGAAAGAGCGCCAATTAGCATCGTTTCCAAAAACACAAGCCGTCCAAGTTGCTGCCTCTCCATACCAAGATGAAGTAAAATCGCAAATTCTTTAGAGCGAGCTTGTAAAAAAGCCTTCATTGAATAAAAAATAAAAAACCATGAAAACAACACTAAAATAACTTCTGCAAAAACCATCCCAATAATCGATGCTTCCCCTAAAAAGCCATTTTCCATATCCGGATGAAACATCAGCATGGAATATAAAAAGAACACAAATACAGAAAAAAAGCTCGCCATAAAAAAGGCTGCATAATTACGGAAATTTCGAAAGACATTACGGTAAGCGAATTGTTGAAAAGTCACCTACTTGTCCTCCTAACAAACTGAGCACATTTAAAATCCTTTGGAAAAACGTCTGTCTACGCTCATCTTTATAAATTTCATTAAAAAATTCACCATCTTTTATGAAAAGCACCCGATCACAATAACTTGCGGCAATCGGATCATGGGTCACCATAATGATGGTCGCTTGCTTTTCTTTATTCATTTCTGAAAGCAACTCTAATACCTCACGTGCTGCATTCGAATCAAGATTACCCGTAGGTTCATCCGCTAAAACAAGTGATGGCTCATGGATAAGCGCTCGTGCAATAGCTGTTCGCTGTGCTTGCCCTCCTGAAATTTCATTTGGACGCTTCGCTAAAATAGTGCATAAATCGAGTTTATCGACTAATCCATTTAATCGTTCTTCCATAAATGCAATCGGTTTTTCATCTAATGTTAATGGCAAAATAATATTCTCCTCCACCGTTAACATAGGCAATAAATTAAAATCCTGAAAAACGAAACCGAGCTCACGTCTCCTAAAATACGCTAACTCGGTACTATTTAAACTTTGCGGGCGCATACCATTAAAAATAATCTCTCCACTCGTTGGTGTATCAATCATTGAAATTAAATTTAAGAGCGTCGTTTTACCACTACCAGATGGGCCCATCACTGCTACGAACTCACCTTTTTTCACTTCAAAGCTCAACTGGTTTAATGCGCGTGTCGTTACTTTTCCTTCATACACTTTCGTTACTTCATTAATCGTTAAAATGGACATATTCTCTCCTTATTCAACATGTATTGGTATATCAAGTATCCACGGAAGAACCACTTCAAAGCTAATTTCTAAAATGTCCCCTGACATTTCTTGTGGAATCGCATCATGTTCCTGTGTTAATGAAAAACAATGCCCCTCAATGACCAAGTCCCATCCGTCCATTTCCCCCTCTACTAACTCCCCACAAAGATGATAACTACCTGTATACATCACCATTGTGCCCTCTTCTACAGGGTAGTAAGATAGTTGGCTTGGCTTCAAAATATCGATTCCTAACCGTTCAAAAAATGTAAGAACTTTCGGATCTTTAATACTGCACACTTCCATATAGTTTAACCACTCTACAACATCAGTTTTATAGTTAATCTTCTCATATACTTCTTTTGTTTTTTGACTATCAATTACTAATGTCCACTCTTCTACTTGAATCGGTTCCACATCATCACTCCTAGTGTTGAAAAATGATTTTAACGGTTGTTCCTATAGGTACTTCTGATTCGATCATTAGTTCATGTCCTAGCTTTGCGCAAATTTCTTGTGCAATATATAACCCCATTCCCGTTGACTCACCTGTTTTACGTCCATTTTCGCCTGTAAAAAATGGCTTCGTCACACGTGATAAGTCTGACTTTGGAATACCAATCCCTTCATCCATTACACAAAGCGTTACACTTTCTCCCTGCTTTGTAGCTTCAATCATAATTTTTTTATGCTCTTCAAACGTATATTTTACTGCGTTTGTGATAAATTGAGTTATGACAAACTTAAGCCATTTGGAATCACTCATCACAACGATTTCTTCGTCTATTTTCATTTCTGGAAATACCTTATTTGCAATAAACAAACGTTTATTTTCATTAATTGTAGACGTGACAAGTTGCTTTAAGTTTACTTGTTCTACTTGTAAATCTTCTTGAAAATTTTCAAGTCGTGCATTCATTAATACCATTTCAAGGCCACGCTTTAAACGATCTACCTCTTCTTGAACACTTCGCTTATCGAGCGATTCTTCTTGCAATAGTAATTCTAAAACCGCTACCGGTGTTTTCATTTGATGAATCCACTGATTGGTAAATTTATATTGACGCGTCTGTTTCGTATAGAGCGCCTGCACTTCCTGCTGATATAACTTGTACAACTCATGCATATAGCTTTCCGTTTGATAGTACTCCAGCGTTTTGGCATTTTTCTGTAAAGCATCATCCATCTGTGTTGGTAAATGAACAATTTTTTTCAAATAACGTCGACGCAACATATAACGAATCGTTAAAAAAGACCCAATTAAAATAACGCTCATAACGATAGAGTACATCGCTGTTGCGAAATTTCGAAATCCTTCCAACCAGTACAGCATTAAAGTAAACAGTACGATCAATAGTTGAAAAATAAGGTATGACAGATGTTCTTTCAAAAATAGCTTTAGTCCTGCCCCCATTACATTTCCTCCGTACTTAAAATAAACCGATATCCTGCTCCGCGCATCGTTTCAATACTCGATGTAACACCATAATCCGCTAACTTTTTTCGAACACGCGTCATATTTACATTTAATGTATTTTCATCTACAAATACTTGATCATCCCACAAATGTTCAAGCAGCTGATCACGCGACACTACTTTTGGTGCATTGCCCATTAACAAATCTAAAATGGTGCACTCCTTTTTCTGTAGCGGAATAATCGTCTCTTTTACATGCAACTCCATTCTTTCTAAATATAACGTAAGCTGCCCTTGTTTAATTGTACGCTCCTCTTGTTTTGGTGCGTATTCTCCGTATGTTCGACGTAAATGGCTACGAATTTTTGCCAGTACAATTTCGTAGTTGAATGGCTTCGTAATAAAGTCATCGCCACCATTTTCAAGCGCAAAAATTTGATCCATCTCACCTGACCGTGCAGAAATAAATAAAATCGGACACGTTGTATATTGACGTAACTGACGACACCAGTAATAACCGTCATATGTAGGCAAATTAATGTCGAGCAACACAAGATGCGGATTAAAACGTTTACATTCTTCAATAATATTTTCAAAATTTTCAACAATGGCTACATCATATTGGTATTTCCGTAGTGTTTCTGCGAGCAATGAAGCAATTTTTATATCATCCTCGACTATATAAATCCGGTGCTTTTCCATCCTATCACCCCTTTAGTTCATTAAAGTAGTTACTTTCATATATATTGATTCCCTATTTTTCAACTCATCATAAGCTTGTTGATTTACTTTTCGAGCTCCTTTTAAGAGTATTCATCAAAACATGTACTTGACCGCACATTCCGTTACGGGCGGACGCTTTCCGCGGGCGAGGTCGAGCCTCCTCGTCACTCATTCTTCGGTGCTCCTGTCGCTACGCTTTCGTCGCAAATAAATTTCCTGCGGGGTCTCGACTTTCTCGCTTTTCCCGCTGGAGTCGCCGCCCTTCACTCCATGTGCTTTTAGAATCCTACATTTTTTAATCAAGAACATATTTTGATATCGAGCTCCTTTTCATTTTACAATAAAAAAGAGACGTACTCAAAAACTCTGAAAGTACGTCCTCTTTCGCTGCAAGCTGTATCTTCATTTAGTCGGTGTTTTGACAACCGCTGAATAAAGTTAAAAATTAATAAATTAACTGTAAAAACTCTTCTTTTGTAACGCCGCCAAAATACTTTGGAATATCGATATCCACCAGCTTTTCAGAAATCGCATTACGGTCATAACGCGCACCGACTAATAATGCCTCGATTTCCGCTACATCGCCAACTCCAAAGAAGTCACCAAAAATCGTTACTTCTTCAATGATGCCGCGATTTACTTCTAAACGAATATCAATGCTACCAGATGGGAAACGATGTTGCTTTTGAATATTGAAGCGTGGTGATTTGCCGTAATTCCAATCCCATTGTTGATAACGCTCTTTCGATAGCTGATAAATGTTCTCCCAGTCTCGCTCTGTTAAATCGTAGTATTGAATGTTTTCTTCGCCATCAAAAATCGATTTTAATATTTCCATTCGGAATTGCTCTACCGCCATCGGCTCTGTTAAAAATTCTGAAATATTAGCTACACGTGAACGAACGGATTTAATTCCTTTTGATTCAATCTTGTCCTTTTTCACTTTCAAGGCTGATACAACTGCATCAATTTCTGTATCAAACATTAATGTACCATGTGAAAACATACGACCTTTTGTAGCGAATTGAGCATTCCCAGATACTTTACGCCCTTCTGCCAAAATATCATTTCGACCTGACAACTCTGCATTTACACCCATCTTCGCTAAAGCATCTACTACAGGTTGCGTAAATTTTTTGTAGTTGTGGAAGCTATTTCCGTCATCCTTTGTTAAGAAGCTAAAGTTTAAATTACCTAAGTCATGGTATACAGCACCACCACCAGACAGACGACGTACGACAATCACACCATTCTCTTCTACATAATCTGTATTGATTTCCTCAATCGTATTTTGATTTTTGCCAATAATAATTGATGGCTGATTTATGTAAAACAGTAGGAAATCATCTTTTTCGATATCCATATTTTTCAACACATATTCTTCAATCGCTAAGTTCACCCGTGGATCTGTAATTCCCTTATTATCGATGAAATACATTCACTTCACTCCTTCACAAAATGTACATAATTATTTTACCCTAAAATGCACATTTTGTGTTGACGAACATAAACTGTTATAGTACAATTTAAAACAACAAGACAGTAATATAACAGTTTGATTAAAGGGGGCTATCCACAATGTTAGAAAACGTAGTTGAGTTTTTCAAAAACTTACCAGATAAAGTATGTGTTCAATGCGGTGACAAAATCGAAGAACAAAGCGAGTGCTACAGCAACAATTGTGAGAAATGCAACACTCTTTAATTCACAGTTTATTGCTACTTGGCGCTTCATCCTTATGATTTAGTAACACTATATCGCTTACACAATTCAATCCTCGAGTGCGCTCAATGCTCGAGGGTTTTTTCTTTTTTATAAGAAAAGCGCAAGCGCCCTCTCTAGCCCCGACATGCGTTGGAGATAGGCTCACAGTGCGCTTGCACACGAAGAGACTTTCGAAACGTCACGAGGGGCTGGGCGCTGGAGCTAGACACTCTTTAAACTAGAAAAAGTTTATACTTTATCTTTTTAAAAAAGTGTATTAGTACAGAGCTGTACTAATACACTTTTCTTTATCACTTCAACTACTTTGGAATAACAATATCCCATTAATGATTATGTTCTTCCTCAGACTTTTCTCCGTGTTCAGTATGACCATCTTGCTCAGTAGATTCTCCGTACTCCATATTTTCCATCGAACTTGAACTGTTATCTTCTAGCACTTGACTCATATCTGGATGACCAACAATAAATTCGTGTTTTGGCATCACATGCATACCACGTGCCGTTGTATGAGCGTACATATAATAGACACCATCATGATCAAATGTATATTCTGCTACGTACACACCATCTTTCGTTAATTCTCCATCGAGCATCGTTCCTTCGTCACGATGTCCTGATTCCCATACTTCGAATTCCATACTTTCAACATCATCCACTGCTTCGTCACCTTGTGTCACCTTCACTTCAAGAGTTACCGCTTCATTTGGTTGTACTTCCTTCGGTGTTAATACGTCTACGATCACTTCAACTGGCATTTCACCGCTATCTATTGTATCTACTTTTTCTTGCCCACAACCAGCTGCTAATACAGCAGTTGCTGCTAACGTTAAAAATAACTTCTTCATTCCTTATTCCTCCATTAACGGTATTTGGACCGTTACCACCGTTCCTTCTCCAACTTCACTTTCGATGTGTAATGTCCCTTGATGCTGTTTTACAAGTTTATCAACAATGGATAGCCCTAGTCCACTGCCGCCATCTGCTCTACTACGCGCTTTATTGACACGGTAAAAACGCTCTGTAATTTTCGGCAAATCCTCTTTCGGTATACCGATTCCTTTATCTATAACCTTCATAACGGCCATCTTTTCATATGCTCTCGCTTCCACTCGTACCGTCTTCTTTTCATCGGAATAGCGAATGGCATTTTCTAATAAGTTAATTAAAATTTGTTTCAGCTTTTCTTCATCTGCTTCCACAATTAATTCTTCATCTGCTTCTAATAAGATTTCGATTCGCTTTTCTTTCGCCTTTACGTGAATAATTTGGATGGCATCACGTAATGTTTCAGCCAATACAATCGGATACATTTCAACTGCTTGTTCAGCTTCCACATGAACTAATTGCATCAGTTCATTCGTCAAACGCTCCATTCGATTCGCTTCCCTAGCAATTAATCGAATGGCCTCTTCTTTTTGTTCCCCTTCAATAAATCCATTTTGAATCGACTCACTGTACCCTTTTACATAACTAATCGGTGTACGAAGCTCATGTGAAACGGTGGCTAAAAACGTCTTTTTCTCTTCATCTTCCTGCTGAATGGCCTGTGCCATATCGTTAAACGCATTTGATAACTGGCCAATTTCATCTTTGGACGTTACAGAAACTCGGGCTGTATAATCACCCGTTGACATTTGCTGCACCGCTTGCTGCAACTCATGCAGAGGGCGCATAATATGACGCAGTGCCTTAAAAACGAAATACCCAATGACAACAGCAAATACGACAACACAAGCAATTAAAAATAATACTTCTTCTTTGGCTAACTCACTAATTTTCGCTAACGGATAATATAAATATAAAATGCCTTCTAATCTATTTTCATCTGTGAATGGAAAAATAACTGAAATAATTTGTCGTTCAAATCGTTCTTCATAGCCGATTTTTATGATCGCTTGTCCTGCCAGCAGTTGCTGACGCTCATCTGGTCCGATAAGTGTTTCATAATCGATAGCAAATGGTACACAAGCACTTAATTCACGTGGATTGCGTACAGCAAAGACGCTAAAGTTCCCATAGCTATTATGCTCCTCAATTTCAGCAATTAGCTCATCTGTTACCTCGCCACCTTTATACTTGGTCGCTAGTCGTTCACCATATTCAATCATGGAAGCTTCTGTATCTTCTACGTACAGCTGTTCATATAAAAAATCGGTTAACAAATACATAAACGCGATGGTGATGACTAAAAAAACAATAATTAGTGCCCATATTTTTCGTGCAAATGTTGTCATTTGCGTTTTTCAAAGCGATAGCCAATACCCCAAACCGTTTGGATATATTCGCTTGCTTCCTTTGATTGTTTGCCCAGTTTTAAGCGTAACGTTTTAATATGTGTGTCCACCGTCCGTGTTCCCCCACCGTAATCAATGTCCCAAATTCGTTCAAGCAGTTGTTCTCTTGAATACACATTATCGGGATTTTGCATAAACAAATACAATAATTCATACTCCTTGAGCGTTAAAGGGACATGCACATCATTTACCATAACTTTACGCGATATTTCGTCTAACTTAATACAGCCACGTGTTAATATTTTCTGCTCCACCTCATACATTAATCGCCCTGTACGACGAAGGACAGCATGAAGACGGGCTACTAATTCACTTGCTGTAAACGGCTTAATGATATAGTCATCACCGCCAATTGTTAATCCTTTTACTTTATCTTCATTAGCATCGCGTGCTGTTAAAAAAATAATGGGTACGTCTGAAGTAAAGCGAATCTTCGTACATACTTGGAAGCCATCTTCTTCCGGCATCATCACGTCCAGCAACACAATATCCACTTCTTCTCTTGTTAAAATTTCATAAGCATCTGCCCCATTTGCTGCTGTTAATGTACGGAAATTTGATTTTAATAGCATTACTTCGATTAAATTACGCATATCTAGTTCATCGTCCACAATAAGTATAGTCGTCATGTTGTACCCTCCCTTACTAACAATTGAAATGGCCCCTTGTTCGTTTGTACTTTTTTTATAATTTGTTGGTCTTCCAAAAAATAAACGGTTTGATCGTCATAACCTGCTACGACAATAAAATCCATAAAATGTTGCACAGCAAAAGGATTGGCCCCCACTTTTTGTTTCCATAAAATTTCACCGTCTATATCAGCCACATATAACATGCTCTCGCCGTGACTAATAACAGCCACTTCATCACCTTTTTTAGCGATTCCAACCGGCATGAGCGGCATACTAATGGGCTTCTGTTTTTCTCCTGTCGTTAAATCATAGACATCAATCGTTTGATTTGGTTTACTGCCTTCACCGTGTCCACCAATCCAAAGCTTGTTTTGTTGTTCTAGAACGGCAATGCCATGCGAGGATTTAGCAATCTCCCATTCATCTACAACAATAAACTCTTCAATATCCAACACTGATAAAACAGTATCTTTGTAATTGACTACATATAAATAGCCGTTACTAGCAACCATCGACATCGGATAGTTATATAATTTTTGTTCATGTAATTTTTTTCCCTGTAAATCATAACTTATAACGGCATTTGTTTTACTATTTGTCATAAAAAATCGCTCTGACTGATTGTCGTAATAAGCATTTGTCGTACCCATTCCGCATTCGATTGTCGCCACATGTTTACCTGTTGAAATTTCATACAAATGGGCTTCTGTCAGTTCATGTCCATACATGAGCACTCGGTCATGTTGAATGAGCACGCCTCCGGTATAAGCAGATTCAAATTCCCATGTTGCGATCGTATCGCCTTCCTGATCCAAAAACGTTAATGAGGGTTGCAAAATATTGACCGATGCAACGAAAGGCTGATGCGGGTTAATCGGTGTAAATCGCTGCTCACTACATCCAGTTAACAGTAATATGCACATTAATAAGGCAATCATTGGCTTATTCATATTCATTCACTCCCATTCAATCGTACTTTACAAATGTGAAATATCAATGAAGTATGTACGGTAAAATTGTGAACTTCAATAATCTAAACTTTAGCATAATCAATCGCAATTACACCTCAACATAATTGTGTCCAAAAGATAAAAAAACTGCACAATAGATACGTGTATCTACTGTACAGTTTGTCGTTCAAATAGTGTATTTAACATTTCTTGTGCGGTTTGTCGACCTTGTTCAATACAATCAGGCACACTAATGCCTTCATAGGAACTTCCAACTAATTTTACCTGCGGAAACTGATCATACAGTTCGCCTTTTAATTGCTTTAGACGCTCATCATGCCCAACTGTATATTGAGGCATCGCCTGCTTCCAGCGCGTCACCATTGTAAATAGTGGATTTCCTTGTAGGTCGATTGCTTTACGTAAATCAGCTAACACGATCCGTTCAATTTCACTATCTGACAACTCGACAATCGTTTCGTCACCGACACGCCCAATATAAACACGCAACAAATCGTAGCCTTCTGGTGCGACATTATCCCACTTCCGGTTACTCCAAGTACAAGACGTAATCGCTAAATCACTATTGCGTGATACGAAAAAGTTTAACGCTTTTTTATATTTCTTCAGTTCTTCCTGCTTAAATGCCATCGTCACTGTAGCAATCGTCGCATAATTCATATTCGGTAAATGTTGCATTACATTATGCTTCTTAAATACTGATTTAGCTACATTAAACGGCGTCGTCATAATGACGGCATCTGCCTGTATCGGAGAAATATTATTGAGCTCAATTTTCAACTGCCCATCTCGAATACAATCAATCGCCTCTACTTTGACACCTTTTAAAATGGTACTAGTAGGCGCTAGCTTTTCCTCTAACTTTTCGATTAACGTTTCAAGCCCTCGTTCAAATGTGCCGTAGTGGTTATATTGCTCCTCAAAATGCTTGATGGCAAAATGACTTACTTTTTGCTTTTTCAATCCAAGCAGTAAACTCCGATGTTCTTTCTCTAATTGATAAAATTGCGGGAACATCGATTGAATGCTCAAATGATCAATATCACCAGCAAACGTTCCCGCCAATAGCGGCTCTACTAAATTTTCCACAACTTCTTTCCCAAAGCGTCGTCTAAAGAAATGACCAATTGGCTCATCTGTCTCTTGAGAAGGTTTCGGAATAAATAAATCACCTGCTGCACGAATTTTACCACTTACAGAAATTAAACCAGTCGTAATGAGTGAGGAGACGTTTGGCGATCCATCAAACAATAAACTGCTCGGTATCGGGTATAAATCTTTGCCAACAGCGACATATGTTTGCCCATTCTTATTATGTACAAGCTGATCAGCAATCCCCAGTTCCCGTGCTAATTGATGAACACTACCCTGCTCATCAATAAATGACTCTGGCCCGCGCTCTACTATGAACCCACCCTTGCGTATCGTTTGAATCTTTCCACCAAGGCGAAGAGAAGATTCGACAATAACGACATCAAGCGGATATTGATTTTCTTTTGCGATTTGTTGTAAATAAAACGCTGCTGTTAATCCTGTTATCCCGCCGCCTATGACGACTATCTTCCTTCTCCTCGTCATCCTCATCATCGCTTTCTATCTTATTTCGCTAATTTATCGTGAATTGCATCTACCATAGCATCAATGAATAGTGGGTTCGTATTTGGCATTGTTGGACGGTAATAACTTGCGCCAATTTCATCACATACCACTTTACATTCAATATCGTTATCGTACAGTACCTCTAAATGTTCTGTTACGAAACCAACTGGCGTATAGATAAATGCTTTATAACCTTTTTGTTCGAATAGTTCTTTTGTTAAATCTTGTACGTCTGGCCCTAACCAAGGCTCTGGTGTTTGACCAGCTGATTGCCAACCTACTTCTACATTTTCAATATCAGAAGCTTCTTCAATTAGACGCGCCGTTTCGATTAATTGCTCTTCGTATGGGTCACCAGCTAATTTAATTTTCTCTGGTAATGAGTGATTCGATACGATTAAGCAACAGTTTGTACGTTCTTCTTCAGACATTTTCGCTAATTCACCGTTCACTGCATTTTTCCAGAATTCAATGAATTTCGGTTGTTTGTACCAAGATTCAACAGACGTTAATGCTAACTTGGCGCCAAGTTTTTCGATATGTGCCTGTGCACGACCGTTATACGATTTAATCGAGAATGTAGAAAAATGGGGCGCTAACACAATCGATACTGCCTCTTGAATACCTTCATTCACCATTGCTTCGATTGCATCTTCTACGAACGGTTCAATATGTTTTAAGCCGATAAATACTTTGTATTCCACTTCATCCTGTACTTCATTTAAACGTGCGCCAAGTGCTTCTGCTTGCGCAACTGTCATTTTAGCAAGCGGTGAAATACCACCAATCGCACGGTAACGTTCTGTTAAGTCATCGATATGCTCTTGAGATGGCTTACGACCATGACGAATATGTGTATAATAACGCTCGATATCTTCTTCTTTATATGGCGTTCCGTATGCCATTACTAATAAACCGCGTACTGGTTTCATGAAAGAATCACCTCTAGAATTTTATAAATGTCTTATGTAATCGCACAGTTACACAAGCCGTCCGCATTCGGAAGACATGGTAGCCTAGGCTTATGTTAATGTCCTGCGAAAACTTAATCACTACAATTATTGCCTATTACTTAATTTACCTTATTTCTTTGCCTTCGCTTCACGACTGTATTCATGAATGAATGTTGTTAAACGTTTCAATACGGCTGGATCAACCTCTGGGAAAACACCATGTCCTAGGTTAAAGATGTGACCACCCTCGTGTGCAATACCTTGGTCAATAATATCTTTTGCACGTGCTTCTATTACGTTCCAGTCTGCTAATAATAACGTTGGATCTAAGTTCCCCTGCACTGCCTTCGTTACGCCGCGTGCCGCTGCCTCACGGATTGGTAAACGCCAATCAAGACCTACTACATCAATCGGTAGATCATGCCATTCATTCACTAAATGAGAAGCACCTACACCAAATTGAATTAATGGGACATTTAATTGTCGTAGCTCGCCAAAAATACGTGTCATGACCGGTTTAATAAATACACGGTAATCTTCTACATTCAATGCACCAACCCAAGAATCAAAGATCTGAATCGCTTTTGCCCCAGCTGCTACTTGCGCTGTAATATCTGCAATAATCATATCGCCAAGCTTGTTCATTAATGCAAACCAAGCTTGCGGTTGTGAAACCATGAATGATTTTGTTTTTGCATAGTTACGAGAAGGTCCACCTTCGATCATATACGATGCTAGTGTAAATGGTGCACCACCAAAACCGATTAACGGTACGTTTAACTGCTCTTCCGTTAATATTTTAATCGTCTCTAATACATATGGTGTATGCTCTTTTGCATTGAATTCTCCCAATTTGTCAACATCTGCTGCTGAACGAATTGGGTTAGAAATAACAGGACCTACGCCTGCTTTAATCTTCACATCAATACCCATACCTGGTAATGGCGTCACGATGTCTTTATAAAGAATTGCCGCATCTACATCATATTGCTCAACTGGAAGACGTGTTACATATGCACATAGTTCTGGTTGCATTGTAATTTCTTCTAGTGAATATTTTTCTTTAATTTCACGATATTCGGGTTGTGAACGACCTGCCTGACGCATGTACCATACAGGAGTATAGTCTGTTTTCTCGCCACGTGCTGCACGTAACAATGTATCGTTAATTGTTCTCATGAAAAGAATACCTTCCCCTCAAATAGTTATTATTTTTTATCTGTAACACTCTTAATATCCGTTATCAATATAAACTGTTCCTTAGCTATTGTATAGTTTTATGCCCGAAATGTCATAAAATTGTTCTTTAATCGATGCTCGACTTTGACAAATACGTTTCAATCGCTCTTTAATGGAAATAACTATTGATTAAAGGGGGATTAACATGAATTTTTATTTAACATCGGGGACGCCGGAGTTTATGGAACGTCTACTTACAAAATACGCGAAGGAAAAGATGATTTTATTACACGGACAAGGCAACTCTGTCGTTATGCACGAATCAGAAAAAAAATCTGTTTTCGCAACACCACGTCGTTTTGAAGTAATTGACGGGGCAGGTCACTTTGAGCAACGCGGCTTTGTTGCGATGCAAAATGTACCTGTCATGGAGGAATCGCGCCCACTTTTTGAAGAACGCATTATCACGGCTATCGCTCACCTAAAGCAAGATACATCGTGCATCGCCTATCGCGTGTTACGTCCGGTCAAAGCAGAAACATATGTTGTTGTCACACAATGGGCAGGACCTGCGTCATTTGAAGTATGGACAAAATCCAACGCCTTTCACGCGGAACTAGCACAGCTACTCGATTCATCTAGCTCGCCAACCCAAACTTTCTTTACTTCCAAAACTTATACGACAACTTTTACCGCACCACAGCCTGAACAATAAGGGGCTATCCAATTGTGGATGGCCCTCAGACTGTTGACAATCACTTTCATCCCCGTAGCAAAGAGCGCGTCTCAAAGGGACTTTTCAGACGCGCCCTTCGTTAATCGTAATGTTAATTCACTCACCACGAGAACAATAAGTGGAACGAAGAGGAAGAGTGGCTGCGTCATGCCACAAATCGTTACAATGATTGCTTGAATGACCATAAAGAAGCGTAGTAATGTTTCAACCGCATAGCCACGTTGCTTAAACGGCACAGGGTATAACATATCCATGCGGAACTCCCCTGATGATAGCAGAGCATATTTCAATTGAAGTGTTGTGGCAAACGATAAAGCCCCTACTACAATCCAAGTCACAACAGGAATATCCACAAATGCTACGATGACCGCTGAAATAACTGTTAAACGTACCCATAAATAAAAATAATCATCCGTTCGAACAAATGTACGGAACACTAAATAGTGTTGTGTTTTCTCCTTCTTAAACGGAATCCATGCGTACACAAAATCCAGCCATGCTCGGCGGCGAATCGAGCCTCGTAAATGTGGTACATCCGTAAAGTAATTGGCAAAGCGATAAAAACGCATCATGCGATTTTGTTCTAACTTTACAAAGTGTTCATATGGTACAGGTTCATCGGCTACACGCTTTATTAAAAATACATGGTAGGTAGTGACGATAACCAAAAGAATAACCCCTAGCACTAATCCACTTGTTAAGATGCTATGAATGATTAAAATCGACATCACCATACGTGCAATCCGGTCAATCCATATAAGTTGTCCACGATTACTATAACGATAATTAAATTCAATTTGCACATTCAAATATTTCAACAGCATAATGACAAAAAGACCTATCCAAATTTGACTTACTGGTAGCTTTGTCACCGTATTTAATAGCGGAATCGCTACAATATACGCCACCATCGAAAGCAACACTTGCGATATAAATGTCCAGTTCAGCGCCTTCTTAAAATACATTGACATTTTTGTCTCAAGTGGCAATAAATACACTTGATCCGGCTCACGAATAAGGGTTGTCGGGGCACTAAACGCTAAAATAATCCCAACAATACTCGCGACAAGCCATTCAGCTGGAAAATCGTTCGGCGCTACTTTTAACCACTCACTATATTGATAGCCACCTGCTCCGACGACAAATACAAGGACAATGGCTATATGTCCCGTAAAAACGAAGCGCATATATTTTTGTACTTCACCTATATAATGGAGAAATCGCTTTGACCAAATATTTTGCATGCTATTCACCTGCTTGTTCCTTCGTCATCGCAATGTACAAATCATCGAGTGTTGCATGTGGCATATGAAACGCACGGCGAAGGTCATCCATCGTTCCTTGTGCACGCACACGCCCTTCATGTAGCAAAATAATGCGATCACAATACTTTTCTGCTGTAGATAAAATATGCGTTGACATTAAAATCGAAGCACCTTCTCGTTTTTTCATATCCATTTGATCTAACAATGATTGAATACCGAGTGGATCGAGCCCAACAAATGGTTCGTCGATAATATAAAGACTTGGGTTCACTAAAAATGCACTCATAATCATTACCTTTTGACGCATCCCTTTAGAGAAATGTGATGGGAACCAATTCAGGCGTTTTTCCATTCGAAACTCTTTTAATAGTTTTTCTGACCGTTCTACCAATGTCTTTTCATCAATCCCATAGGCCATTGCGGTTAAAGCTAAATGTTCCTTTAATGTTAACTCTTCATATAAAACAGGCGTCTCTGGAATGTATGAAAAGCTAGAACGATATCCATCCATATTTTCCTTTAACGTCACGCCATTTAAACGAATTTCTCCTTCACGCGGTAGCAGCGTGCCGATAATATGCTTAATCGTCGTACTTTTGCCAGCACCGTTTAAACCGATTAGACCAACAAGCTCGCCTTTTTCAATCGTAAATGATAAATCTTTAATCACAGGCTTTCTCGTATAGCCGCCTGACACATTAGATACTTGTAAAATCGTCATAATGTCACTCCTATTCTTGTCCTCATAACGAGCAAATCCCCAAACATATATTACCAGCTGAGTAACCGTTGCTTTCCGCTCCATTCGGCTCGCTTTCCACGGGCATGGCTTCAGCCTCCTCGTCACTCGTACCTCGGTGCTCCTGTCGCTGCGCTTTCGTCGTAAATAAATTTCCTGCGGGGTCTTCAGGCCAACACGATGTTGGTCACGAAGGCGTTGTCACAGGACGTGACGGTTTTAGCCTTCGTTCCTTTATTGCTATTCCCGTAGGAGTCTCGCCGATTCCGCTGCAATCAACTGGCAAGTCATTTTTGATCACGTTTTTGCTAAAAAAACACGCTGCTATACAGGAAATACTTTAATAATCAACACACCTGGAATATAATAATTGGTTGCTAAAAATAAAAAAAGATTCTCATTCATTACGGTAGAGGCTAGGCAATTATACTTGCAAATAGAAAGAAATTGATTTCTTTTAAAGAAGAAAAATGTTTTTCTAGCATATCGAGAAGTATTTACTGTTGCCATAGCGCGCCATAGCCACAGGAGCCAAGATTCTCTTTGCGACGAAAGTGCAACGTCAGGAGCAGGAACAGGAGATCCAAACAGGCCGCGCCTGTTTTAGCTCCTGTGTAGGCTGTGGCAAAGCGCGGAGGCTATGATACATGTCTTTTACTATTTAACTGGTATTTTTAGGATGTATTTTTACTCATTTAGAGCTTGTCCTTAGTTTATCAAAAAGTTGGAAAACATTCAGTGTACATATGTTAAAATAGATGAAAATAGATGGAAAGGATGTTTTGAAATGAGCGATTGCCTATTTTGTAAAATTATCAATGGAGACATTCCAAGCTCGAAAGTATACGAGGACGAGCACGTATACGCATTTATGGACATTATGCCTTTAACGAAGGGCCATACGCTACTTATTCCAAAAACACATTGCCAAGACCTGTTTGAAATGCCGCAAGACGTGGCCGCTAACCTTTACAAAGCAGCACCAAAAGTAGCCAATGCCATCAAGCAAGCATTCAATCCAGTTGGGCTCAATACAGTCAACAATAACGGTGCTGCAGCTGGTCAAACTGTATTCCACTACCATTTACATTTAATTCCTCGTTACGACGAAACAGATGGATTGCACTTACAATGGAATACAAAAAAATTCGAAATGAACGAATTAGCAAACTTTGCACAAGCTATTCAAGAAAATCTTTAAGCGAACGCTTAAAGGTAAAACTGAATTTTCCTACGTGTTTTCACTACAAATTTTACCGAAGCAGTTAAGTAGAGCCTATTATTTTAGCTATTTTCAGAAAAAATAGCTAGAAGCATTGATTTTTCAGCAATTCAGACGTAAAATTCAGTATACGTTTTCGCTAATGGCAATGAGTGCACATTAGGAGAACGAAAGATTAGAAAGTTTAGAGGAGACGAGAAAAATGAATACGAAGAACTTAGTTTTAATGGCGCTTTTAGTCGGTGTAGGTGCAGCACTTTATGTTGTAACACCTGGATTAGTACAAGGGATGAAGCCTGACTTCATGTTAACAATGATGTTTATTGGCATTTTACTATTCCCTTCTGTAAAAGAAACATTCTTATTATCTATAACGACTGGTGTTTTATCAGGATTGTTTACAACATTCCCTGGTGGCTTTATTCCGAACGTAGTTGATAAAGCAATTACTGGCTTTGCATTTTTAATCGTGTTATTAATTATTAAAAAGTTAGCAAGCAATATGGTTGTATCAGCTATTTTAGTTGGACTAGGAACGGTATTGTCAGGAGTAGTTTTCTTATCGGTAGCATTATTTGTTATCGGCTCAGATGTAGGTGCTACATTCGCTGTATTATTTGCTGGGGTTGTATTACCTGCTATCGCATTTAACGTAGTAGCTTTCCTGATTATTTATCCTATCGTAACAAATCTAGTAAAGCGCTCACGATTCAAAACTTCAGTATCTCAAGCTTAAGCTGAAAAAGGAGCTGCGAATTTCGTAGCTTCTTTTTATTTTGTTATTTTTTGTTTCATGTTTTAATAAGAATACGAGTGGGAAATCTACTTGTATGTGTATAAAATTTTCTATCATTATCTATGTTATGTTAAAGGGGTTGGCAAAATGAAAGCAAAAACATTTTTCACAGGAGTAGGGGTCGGACTTGTTACAGGCATGGTAGCAACAATCATAACAGCTCCTCAGGCTGGTAAACAATTACGCTCTACTATTATACGTAATGCTACAACATTCAAAGATCAACTGATTGATGTAAAAAATGAAACAAGTAATGTAAAACAATCTATCATTACTTTTACAGAAGAAACGAAAAATAATATGCCTAAAATAATAAATGAATTAAAAGAGACGATTGTAACATTCAAAAACGAGATTGAACCTGAAACAGAAAAACTAAAACAAGAAATCGAAAATTTACAGAATTCCATTAACGAAATCGAGAAAAATATCCCTCAAACTAGAAAATAAAGAATAATGTACACTACGACCCGAATATATCGAAAGACCTATAAAAAGGGGTTATTTTTTGCGTTTTCCACTAGTTTTTATCCAAAAACTTGTAATTTTAAATCACATTTCAATTATTTAATTTTTCCAACTTTAAACTTTTTTCTTTTACTGCTATAATATTTTCAAAATGCTATGAAAGAAGAAGGTGATTGCAGTGTCTGAAGGATTATACACAATGAAAGAGGCTATGTTATATAGTCAACGCATCGCTCAGCTATCTAAAGCTCTTTGGAAAGCTGTCGAAAAAGACTGGCAAACATGGATTAAACCTTACGACTTAAACATTAATGAACATCATATTTTATGGATTTCATTCCATTTAAAAGGTGCTTCTATTTCCGATGTTGCAAAATTTGGTGTAATGCATGTATCAACAGCGTTTAACTTCTCTAAAAAATTAGAAGAGCGCGGACTATTAAAGTTTTCAAAACGTGATGATGATAAACGAAACACGTATGTAGAACTAACAGAAGCAGGTAATGCTTTAATCCTTCGAATGTATGAACATTATCATGATACACAACATGCGATTATCGATGGCTCATTGCCGCTAAAAGAATTATACGGACGCTTCCCCGAGTTTTTAGATGTTATGGCAGTCATTCGTAATATTTACGGCGAAGATTTTATTGATATTTTTGAACGTTCATTTGATGACTTTAAAGAAAGTTTAGATCACGCGCAGGCGCAAGCTTCCATTACACAATAACCAAGGAAAAGGGTGTATAAGCTACGTACACTCTTTTTAATTTTTATTAATGAGGTACATTTATGAACTGTATTAAAACCATTAACATCGAATATGAATATGGAACAACACGGCTTTTTTTATTGACTAGCTTAACGTTCGTCATCGTTTTTTGCCTATCTTATGCGCTAACAAGCTTTCGATATAGTAGTCCCCATTCAGATGCCTATTTCTTGCGTTTTATGTTTGCCTTCATTCTGCTGTATCCAATGCACAAACTTATTCATTATTTTTCGTTGTTTAATTATCGGAAATCGCTGTCATATGGCTTAAAAATTAAATATACATTTATCCCAATTTTGCATATGCGCATAACAGGAACGATCCCAAAAAATCGTTATCTCTTTACATTAGTTACGCCATTTTTTGTCTTAAATACTTTTTTTATTTTAGGCGCAATCAAATGGCCTCAGTTTTCACATTATTTTTGTTTATCATTAGCATTTCATTGTAGTATTTGTTTACTTGACTTATTGTTTGTAAAAGATATATGGCGAGCACCTAAAAATGCTATAATCGAGGAAACACCTAAGGGGTATGAAATCTTAATTCCAACATATATGGACGATAGCTCACACTTGTCTCACTAATAGGTCATTTGATATTCTGAAAGAAGTGATAGAGGGGAGGAATAGAATTGCTACTCTTAATCGTAGTGCTATTCTCGGTATTTTATTTATTTCAAATTAATCGCATGACATATGCACTATGTGTACGTCGCGAAATTCCTGAAGAACGACACCCCAAAATTTTCCGCACAATTAATGTGCTCATTACCATTTTATTAGTATCGTTTTATGTGGAAGTATTATTTTCAGTATAAAAAGCGAAATCCGTTAGACGGATTTCGCCTTTTTATTGATTAATAAAGAAACGCAGCTCCTACAATGATCAATAAGATAAATAGAACCACGATTAAAGCAAACCCAGAGCCATAACCACCGCCGCCGTAGCCTCCACCGCTCATATCTTGCCACCTCCCTTACTACCCTTTATGCTATGCTCAGACGAACATTACGAATAGGCAATCGACAGGTGGAACCGTTTAGTTTTTTTTTCGTTTATGTTATAGTAACTAATGCATTGTAAAAAATAGTTAGGAGAGTTTCGTTTATGAAAAAGACAGTTTTTGCTTTGACGCTAGCCGCTTCAATTGGTTTAGCCGCATGTAGTAACCCTGGCGATGAGGTAGTTGTATCTACAGCATCGGGTGACATTACGCAAGATGAATTTTATGCTGAAATCAAAAAATTAGCTGGGGCTCCATTACTTGAACAAGTGGTCGTTAATAAAATTTTAAATGACAAATACAAAGTGACAGATGAAGATATTCAAGCTGAATACGATGCAATTAAAGAACAGTACGGTGACCAATTCCAAATGGCTTTAGCATCGAGCGGTTTAACAGAAGAAACGTTCAAGCAAAATATACGTTTCCAATTATTACAAGAAAAAGCGATAGAGGAAGTAAAGGTAACGGACGAAGACATTCAAGCTTACTATGATCAAGCAAAATACGAATTAAACGCTCGTCATATTTTAGTCGAAACTGAAAAAGAGGCAAAGGCGATTGTCGAAGAATTAAAAAATGGTGCGGACTTCGCTGAAGTGGCAAAAGAAAAATCAACGGATGGTTCTGCTGCAGAAGGTGGCAATTTAGGTTGGTTTACAGTTGGAAAAATGGTACCTGAATTTAACGACGCCGCTTATGCACTGGAGTTAAATACCGTATCTGAACCAGTAAAATCACAATTCGGTTACCATATTATCGAAGTAACGGACAAGCGTGAAGTAGAAGGCTACGGTACGTTAGAAGAGAAAAAGGCAGAAATTACTCCAATTGTAGAAGAGAAGAAAAAGAATTGGGAAACAATTGAAGCTCAGTTAATCGAAGAAGCGAAAATAGAAGTAAAAGATGCTGACTTAAAAGACGCATTCCAATCTTAAAAGTAATAATATAAACAAAATGAGGGGTGTCCAGAAAGTAAAAACTTTCTGGACACCCCTTTACTTCTTAATAATTATCCATTAAGAAATATCGCTCCTGCGGTGGTCACATCAAAATGCCACCATCCTCGTCGAAAGGTGCCGTATCAAAATGTCTTTTCAGACGGCCCCTTTCTTAGATTTTCTTTACAAACTCAGACTTTAACTTCATCGCACCGAAGCCATCGATTTTGCAGTCAATATTGTGGTCGCCTTCTACTAAACGGATACCTTTTACTTTCGTACCTTGTTTTAGATTCTGCGAGCTACCTTTCACCTTTAAATCTTTGATCACTGTAACGGTGTCGCCATCTTGAAGTAAGTTGCCGTTTGCATCACGTACAACTAAGCCCTCTTCTACAACGTCTTCTGCTGTCATAGGCCATTCATGAGCACATTCAGGGCATACGTAATTCACGCCATCCTCGTATGTGTATTCTGAATTACATTTTGGACAGTTTGGTAAATTAGCCATACTTTTTGAGTTCCTCCTTGTCGCTTGTCCCCTCTATACTGACATAACTTCATCATTATCACAAGGTAGAAAAAATAGTCCCCCCATTTAATATATATAACTTATAATGAACAAATCCCTAAACATATATTACCAGTTAAGTAACCGTTGATTTCCGCTCCATTCGGCTCGCTTTCCACGGGCATGGCTTCAGCCTCCTCGTCGCTCGTACCTCGCTCCTGCGGGGTCTTCAGCTCATGCTATTCCCGTAGGAGTCTCGCCGATTCCGCTTCAATCAACTGGCAAGTCATTTTTGATCACGTTTTTCTAAAAAAATGCTTCTATAAAGGAAATATTTTTTAAATCAATACACTTGGTTGAGTACAATAATCAGTTGTTAAAAATAAAGAGAGATTCTCATCCATTTCGGTAGAGGTTGGGCAATTATACATGCAAGCGGAAAGAAAATGATTTCTTTTAAAGAAGAGAAATATTTTCTAGCACATCGAGAAGTATTCACTTTTGCCGTAGCGTGCCATAGCCACAGGAGCCGTAACAGGAGATCCAAACAGGCCACGCCTGTTTTAGCTCCTGTGTAGGCTGTGGCAAAGCGCGGAGGCTATGATACATGTCTTTTACTATTCAACTGGTATTTTTAGGATGTATTTTTACTCATTAAGAGTATAAAACAAATTTCCATTAAACCCCTTTATAAATACCTGTTTTGACAAGTTTTTTTAATGCCGGTAAAAATACTTCATCTGGGACATTCATATGGTTTGGTAAATCAATACTTTGAAAAATAAACGCAATGATAAGTGAATTCGGGATTGTGTTGTCTACTATACCTGCTTCTTTGCCTTTGTTAATCATCGCTTGCAGTGGCACATACATCTCTTGATGGAGCCTGCTTAAATGCTCCATCTTGTCCACAATTTCCTGTTTTCCTTTTGGTTCAATGACATGTGCCATTGAAAAGATATGGTGTAAATCCTTTGAGGCTAAAATAATATCGAGTACTTCATCAAGTTGATGCTCAAAAGCTTGCTCGTTATCGACAGCAGCAAATTGTACAATCATTTGTTGGATATGCTCTAGCATAAAATCTACGACTAGCTCTTCTTTATTTGTATAATATTTATAAATGGCTGCCCGTGAAACGTTTAACGCTTCTGCTAACAAACTAATATTATACCCTTCATAACCAACCGTTAATAATAGTCGCTCTGTTTCTCGGAAGATTTCTGTTGTTGAAAATTTTCTTTCTCTAGCCAAAGCATTCACCTCAATAAGCGTTCTCTAAATGCCTTGATTATAACATTATTCATTACAATTGATACATGACCGTCACTTTCGCACTTGACTGTACCAAAATGAAAAGCCGATGAAAATAGCTCCACCAACCGCATTTCCAATAGACACTGGAATTAAATTATGTATAAGCCCACTAAGTGATACAAGCTCTCCATGCGGAATCATCAAAGCAAGAGAAAACAATGTCATATTGGCTACACTATGCTCAAAGCCCGCTGTAATAAACGGATAAATACAACAAAAAACCAACAAAATTTTCGCTGCTTCATTTTTCACTTTATAACAGCTCCAAACCGCCATACAAACAAGAATATTACATAAAATGCCTCGAAACAGAAGTTCAGTAAAAGGAATATTCATTTTGACCCCTGCAATTTTTTCGATATAGGCACCTGTTTCGCCACTTGCTAAACCGGCCATAAAAAAGAACCATGCGACAACAAACGAACCAATAAAGTTCCCTATCCAGCTAACCAACCATACTTTTCCTAAATCGCCCCAGGTCGTTTGTTTTTCAAGCGCCCCCACTGTCATGACTAAGTTATTACCTGTATACAAATCGGCACCACCAAGCATAACCATACTTAGTGCTACACCAAATGAAACCCCCTGTATGATTTTCATGCTTGGTGCCCCTACTGGATCAAGCAAGCCCCCAATCGTAACTAACAAAATCATGCCGAAACCAACAAATATCCCACCAAGCATTGTCAAAAATAAATACCCTAGTTTGTTATGCTCCCACGTCGTCTTTTTCATCTTTGCTGCGGCACTAAGCGCTTCAAATGTTTCTTTCATCTTCTCACTTCCCGCACTATTTTTTATAATGATTGCTCTACTGATTCGTTAATTATAACAATTACGTGAACAAACGCACTTATTTTTGTGGAAAAATTGTAATTCCCCACCTAAAACACGAACATTAATAACCAAGTAAGCGCTATTAGTACGGTTTTTTCTTCATTTTTCACTTTTCACACAAAATTATTATGAATTTTGCCATTTATTTTTGAAAACAGTATATTATAATGGAGAAATAAACTTTTAAGGAGTGTTCCACATGAATACAACTACTAACCGTGCTTACAATTTCAACGCTGGTCCATCTGCTTTACCACTAGAAGTATTGGAAGTTGCACAAAAAGAATTACTAGATTTCCAAAACACAGGTATGTCATTAATGGAAATGAGCCACCGCAGTGCGACATTCGAAGAAGTACATAACGGTGCGATCGAGCGTCTACGCAAAATTTATAGCATTCCGGAAAACTATGAAGTGCTATTCTTACAAGGTGGTGCTAGCCTTCAATTCACAATGATTCCGATGAACTTCTTACAGCAAGATCAAACGGCTAGCTATGTATTAACAGGTTCTTGGTCTGAAAAAGCAGTAAAAGAAGCTAAATTATTTGGTAAATCAGTAGAAGCTGCTTCTACAAAAGAAAACAAATACAAAAACATCCCTACTGTAGAAGATATCAACTTTAACGCTGACGATGCTTATGTACACATCACATCAAACAACACAATTTACGGTACACAGTGGAAAGTATTCCCTGAAACTGGCAATGTACCTTTAGTAGCGGATATGTCTTCTGATATCCTTTCTAAACCAGTAGATGTTTCTAAATTCGGTATCATCTATGCGGGTGCTCAGAAAAACTTAGGTCCATCTGGCGTAACAGTTGTGATTATCCGTAAAGACTTATTAGAAAAAGCAAATACGAACATTCCGACAATGTTAAAATATACAACACATGCGGATAACAACTCTTTATACAACACACCACCAACATTCGGTATTTATATGTTAGGTGAAGTATTAAAATGGGTTGAAAATCAAGGCGGCTTAGAAAAGATCGCGCAAAACAACGAAGAAAAAGCGGCATTAATTTATGACGTAATCGACAACTCAAACGGTTTCTACTACGGTCATGCAGAAGAAGGCTCTCGTTCATTAATGAACATTACATTCCGTGTAGCTGACGAAGAATTAGAGAAAAAATTCTTAGCTGAAGCAAAAGCGGCTGGCTTTGTTGGCTTAAATGGTCACCGTTCTGTAGGTGGTTGCCGTGCATCTACTTACAACGCTGTACCACGCGAAGCTTGCCAAGCGCTTGCTGACTTCATGGTAAAATTCCAACAAGATAATCAATAATGTACTTTAAACCTCAAAGGCAATACTTTGAGGTTTATTTTTTATGATACTGCACGATGTATGTTCTTTTCTTATGCAAAAAAAATGGCTGAGGGGTCTATCATCCCCCTCAGCGATTTTAAATAGTTGGCTTATAAAATGAGCGGTTATCCAGCGGGAATAGTCGCTCTGTAAATTCGCCTGGCTTCGTCTTTTCAAGTGCTCGTGTCAGCATATTCATTTTTGCATCAATATTATCGATATAATGAATGATTTCCGCCTCTTGAATCATTGGCTTTTTCGGACTACCCCATTCCTCTTTTCCATGATGCGATAATACGATATGTTGCAATAGCATGACTTCTTCGCCTTCAATATTTAATTCCTTTGCCGTTTGACCAATTTCATCGACCATGATGGTAATGTGTCCAAGTAAGTTCCCTTCCACTGTATACGCTGTGCCAACCGGTCCCGTTAATTCAATGACTTTACCGATATCATGTAAAATGATCCCCGCATACATTAAATCGCGGTTTAACGTTGGGTATAAATCACAAATCGCTTGGCTTAAACGAAGCATTGATACAACGTGATCTAATAAACCTGATGCATAATCATGATGGTTTTTAGATGCCGCCGGGAAAATTAATAAACTCTCTTGATGCTTTTTAATGATATGTCGTGTGATACGTGAAATATTGGGGTTTTTAATTTCAAAGAAAAATTGCGTTAAATCTTCAAACATCTGCTCTTTTGGAATTGCAGCTGTTGGCAATAAATCGCTAATTTCTACCCCTTCATCTGGACGGGCTACACGAATTTGTTTAATACGTAGTTGATTTTTCCCACGGTAATCATGGATTTCCCCACCTACTCGTACAATAGCTTGTGCACAGTACATTTGCTCATGCTCTTCATTTGTATCCCAAAGTTTTGCTTCAATGTCGCCACTACGATCTTGTAAAATAAGTGACATAAACGGTTTCCCTACCGTTGTCACACCTTTTTTCGCTTCTTTAATTAATAAATATTGATCTACTTGCTCCCCTACTTGGAGTTTCGTAATCCCATTCACGAACAATCGCTCCTTTACTAACTGTCCTTATCCTACCCTATCACTTTTTATTGTATCACGCTTAGATCAGCATTTTCGATTGAAAAGGGTTTATTTGTACAAATTTGAAATTTGCTCTGGTGAATTACAAGTAAAAAGGATTTAATAGGATAAAGTGAAACTTCCTGTTGCCCTTAACCAATCGGGCTTTTACGGGCAGTTGATTTCCCACCTATACTTCTTGATTTTCCTTAAGCCTTGAGGTGGGAGTCTTAATGCCCGTTAATGCGGGATAAAGCATATTCATCATAGACATGTAATATTTTAGAAAATCTTAAAAGCTATGTAATCCGTTTCGTGAATTATCAAACTATTTCATGTATAATAGAGTTATCTTTCATAATAAAGGGTGGTTAAAATGGAGAATTATCGCTTCACTGCATTCGAAAAAACTGGGGAAACATTGTTCGACGAAGTATGGAATTTTGATAGTGATGAAACGGCTAAAATCGAAGGACAAAAGAAAATCGAAGAAAAAGGTGTCGCTGAAAAAACACATCGTTTAGTAAACACAACTGGAAAATTAATTTTGTTCCATGTGTAAAGCTGTAAATGCGACCTGTTAATGTGGGGTAAAACATACTAAAGGCAAAATATTTAACACAAAATGCGATTACACGTACTAGTCCGTCCTATTTGTTTGAAAATTTTTCATGCTAAAGTTGGGTGCAAAAACTTATGAATATTTCTTAGGCGGATATCCATGAAACTCATACTTTTCTATCCGCCAAAAAAAGGGCATCTCCCACACACAAGAGATGCCCTTAGACTGTTGACAAACGCTTTCAAGACAGTCTGCTGTTTTTACGTTTTATAAAAATAAAGTCGTTAATTCCCTGTAAATTCCGGTGTACGTTTTTCGACGAATGCCTGAATACCTTCAAGATGATCTTTTGTTTGGCGCATCGCCGTTTGCCCCTTTGTTTCTCCTGCTAAAATCGCTTCAAGCTCTGGCAATTTAGTATCATGTAAAATCTTCTTCGTTTCGATCATCGCAGCAATTGGTGATGCAAGTAATTTACCTACAATTTGATCGACCGTCGCTGCCGCCGTTCCTGTTGGTACATTGTAATCAATTAACCCAAGTGCTAATGCTTCTTGGCCGTTTAACACTTTGCCTTCCCAAATCATTTGCTTCGCCTTCGGTGTACCGACGCGCTCTTTCATAAAGAAGTGCCCGCCTCCATCTGGTATTAATCCAATACCGATAAAGTTCATGGCTAACTTACTCGATTCCTCAGCAACAACAATGTCACTACCTAAAGCTACGCTAAAACCAAGCCCCGCTGAAGCACCATGGATTTGTGCAATGGTAATCATCGGCAATGTGTAGTATGCACGGACTAGTCGCGAAACATCCCCCATAATTCCACCAAAATCTGAGAAATCTGTAGAGGAGACCATCATTTTCACATCGCCACCTGCTGAAAATACTTTACCTTCGCCTTTAATGACAAGTACTTGTACGCCCTTTTCATTATGTAGCGCTTCAAAGCAATCCGCTAACTCACCCATCATTCTCGAATCCATCGCATTCATCGCATTCGGACGATTTAATGTTAGTACTGCTTTACGCTCTAAAATTTCTAATTTAATTGTTTCATAATCCATCTTTAACACCCCTTTTAAAAAATGAACTTCCATTCATTAAATTCGACATTTGCTCGAAAAAACCTTTATTTACTTAAATATTTTCCAACCTGTAATCCTTTAATTTTTTTTTTGCAAACCACCTAATGTTTTACACATTAAAATAGTAAGACAGGCTTCCATTAACTATCTTTAGTACCAAGATGTCGCTGTTCTGGTGAATCAATTAAAAACACACCACCGAATGACTAAAATACTTGCCCACCTATTGAACTTATCGTTTCTTGATCAACAAGTAACATTTTCTTCTTCGCGTCAATGAGCTCACAAGTTGTAGTAAGTCCTACTAATCTCGCTCCAATCACAATAACGTCGTATTGCATACAAACAGTTCCCCCTTTGTATTTCGTTCATTGTTACATTCGAGTTCTATCAATATTTCCTCCTTCTAATCTTGTCAAAACTGTGTCAAAATGAAAATGTTCGTCTTACTATTAAACTACTAACAAAGATGTATTTTTAAATTTTCTGCTAATTCAACGGTAGCAATGTTTTCACATATCGGTAACGCTTACATAAAAACACGCCAAACACGAACATTAATGAACTTAATAATAAATTTCATTCGTATTTTGTTCGTATTTAGACATTATCCAATACTTTTTCTTTATTTTTTTTCGAAAAATTGTTGACAAAAGTGAACGATCGGGATTATGATGTTTACAAAATTAATCACGCAAAATATTAGGACGGAGACACGCTCATCGTAATTCTTTCTATAGAGAGCTGATGGTTGGTGCAAATCAGTGTAAGGTTCGAATCGAGTTCAACTCCCGAATAGATAGGCGGAAATTTAGTATGCCTATACGTCACATGCACGTTACGCATTTGGTAAAGGTTGTATATAACATTTTTTTATGTTCCTTACAACGAAAAAGGGTGGTACCGCGTAAGCTTGTTTATTAACAGCCTTTCGCCCCTTACACAATGTTGTAAGGGACGAGAGGCTTTTTATTTTACATTTTAAGGGAGCGAAACATTCAAATGGCAACAGAAACAATTGAAAAAGCAACAAAAACAATTAACGTATTTATCGCAGATCCACTTAGCGAAGATGGTATCCAACCGCTTCGCCAAGAAACAGGTTTAGACTTAAACATCATTATTGATACTGGTTTAGCACCAGAACAATTAAAAGCAAAAATTGCTGATGTACACGTGTTATTAGTACGTTCTCAAACAACTGTGACACGTGAAATTATCGAAGCTGCTAAAAATTTAAAATTAATCGGACGTGCTGGTGTAGGTGTAGATAACATCGACCTTACTGCTGCAACTGAACACGGTATTATCGTTGTTAACGCACCAGACGGAAACACAAACTCAGCTGCTGAACATACAATTGCAATGATGACATCTTTAGCACGTCACATTCCACAAGCATTCAACACACTTAAAAACGGAAAATGGGATCGTAAATCTTACGTAGGTGTGGAACTTAAAAACAAAACATTAGGCGTTGTTGGCTTTGGTCGTATCGGTGTTGAAGTAGCATACCGCGCAAAAGGCTCTCGTATGAGTGTAATGGCTTATGACCCATTCTTATCTGAAGAGCGCGCACAAGAGCTAGGTGTAACAAAAGCAACGGTTGAAGAAATTTGCCAAGCTGCTGACTTCATTACAGTACACACACCACTATTACCAGAAACACGTAACTTAATTAACAAAGAAAAATTCGCGATGATGAAAGACGGCGTACGCATTATCAACTGTGCACGTGGCGGTATCATTAACGAGGACGATTTATACGATGCAATCGTAGAAGGTAAAGTAGCAGGTGCTGCACTTGACGTATTCGTGGAAGAGCCAGCAACTGATCACAAATTACTTACTTTACCACAAGTAATCGCAACACCTCACTTAGGTGCATCTACTATCGAAGCACAAGAGTCTGTAGCGGTTGACGTATCTAACGACATTATCAAGTTCTTTAAAACGGGTACAGTTACAAACCCAGTAAACATGCCTTCTATTCCAAAAGAAAAGCTTGCTGAAGTTGAACCATTCTTCGCATTAGCTGAAAAACTTGGTAAATTCCTAATCCAAGTATCTGAAGGTACTGTAAAAGAATTAAACATCTCTTATGCTGGTGAAGTAGCAAACTACGATGTTCGCCCATTAACGGCAAACGCTATTAAAGGTTTATTATCAACAAACCACGGTACACATGTAAACGATGTAAACGCTCGTTACCTTGCTGAACGCGTTGGCATCAAAATTAACGAACATAAAACAACAACTGCTAAAGGTTTCACAAACTTAGTAACAGTTGAAGTAAAAACAGAAAAAGAAACACACTCTGTAGCAGGTACTTTACTAAACGGCTTAGGTGCTCGTATCGTAAAAGTAGAAGGCTTCGTAGTAGATGTGGTACCAACTGGTAACTTCTTATACATCAAAAACACTGACAAACCAGGTGCAATTGGCCGCGTAGCTACGAAATTAGCTGAGAGCCAAGTGAACATCGCAACGATGCAAGTAGGTCGTGACGATGTTGGCGGTTCTGCAGTTATGATGCTTGGTATCGACAACGATGTAACAGCACAAGATTTAGCAGCAGTTGCTACACTTGAAAACATCGATGAAGTAAAAGCAATTACACTTTAATCAATAAAAAAAGAGGGCGTTCGAGAATTCATTCTAGAACGTCCTCTTTGTACCGAAAATAGCGACGTCTTTAATGTGACCATCGCAGGTAGTGTATCTTATTATAAGCAGTAAGGGATGTTTGGAAAGCTTAGCTTTTCAAACATCCCTTTTGATATTGGTACTATATTGACGTTATTATTGTAATTGTTTTAAGTGCACAAACGATAAGTATTCAGTTTGTTCAGCTGCTGCAAAAATATGTACTTGATCTGCTATACCCCATCCTAAAATAGCAAGCATAGCAACTGAACCAATCGCAATGAGACTTGATAGTAATTGATGTTGCTTTTTCATTTGTGCATTTGATTGCTTTGCTGTTTTCGAACGCACCATCCCGCAAAAACGTTCTTTATTTTGCGCGAATACATATGCACATGTTACACAAAGTTGTGCTACATGTCCTTCCATTTGGAGCGTCTCCATCTCTAAATTTATACGACCACAATTTTCACATGTACAAGTCTTCATACGCAAAATCCTTTCAATACTATTCTCTACTTGTAGTTTAACAAAAATAATTATATAATTCATTAATTTCAGAAAATAGAGGTGACGAAATGGTGAAAAAGCATCCGCGCTATGGACACGAATGCTTTTTACATGGAATATCATTTACTTATTTTAAAGCTTTTGTACAAGCTCTAACAACTCTGTTAACGATGTTACTTCATATGTTGGTGTTACATCTGGGTTTTGTGGTTTATTTTCACGGTTAATCCATACGTTACGCATCCCAACACGTGATGAGCCTAAAATATCTGTCATTAAATTGTCGCCAACCATAATGCCATCCTCTGCTGTCACGCCTGCTTTTTCCATTACATATTCAAAAATCGATGCATCTGGCTTACCTTTACCAAAGTCACCAGAAATAATGATATGGTCAAAATACGGGGCGATTTCTGGCGTAATTTCAAGCTTTAAGTTTTGTAAGCTTGGTGCACCATTCGTTAATAATACTAACTGGTACTTGCCTTTTAACTCATCTAGCACCGCAAATGTATCCTCGTATAGGAACGGCGCTTTTTTACGCTCTTCCACAAAGCGCTCCCCTAATTCCTTACCAAACTCCACATCGTCAATACCTAATGCCTTTAAGCCATTTGTCCATGCATTTGCACGATAACCAGGCACAATCCCCTTCATCGTTTGAAAAGAATCTGTCGGGTCATCAAATGTTCCCCATAAGCCTTCAAATGGGTTAATCCCAATCATCACTGTATAATCGTATGTTTCATACGCTTGATATAACTCACGAGCAGCCTCACGAACTGCTTCTTCTAATTTTTCACACTCTACTTCATATTTTGTTGCCGCGTATTCACACGTTTTTTCGAACGCTGTTTTTACTGATTTTTGGTCCCATAAAAGTGTATCATCTAAATCAAAAATGATTGTTTTAATTGTCATTTGTTTCGCTCCTAAATCAAAATATGTACGTCTTTATTTTAGCATATTATGTGTTCTCTAATGCCACTCTTTATGACAAGTTCTCGTACTTTTCTAAAAAGTTTTAGTAGCTATTTTTTAATAACAACACGCGTGTTGAGTTACCTTTTATTGTTAACGAACCCATCGGAATACGTTGATTTCCGCTACAACTGACTCGCTGGCTTCAACTAATTATCATCTACCGATATTTTTATAATCAATACATCTATTATAGCAATTGAATAAATTCAACTTATATATTTCAAAAATACAGTAACTAAAATAGGCTCAGAAATGTACTTCTGAGCCTATTCCTTACTTTTTCTTCAACTTTTCCATTAACGCTTTTATACGATTTTCTGCTTGCTGTTTTTCCTCATGGAGTACGTAAAAACGATAGCCTTCGCCTGTATGTGTAATTTCCACAATATCACCTTGCTCTAGCTCCACATCCATATCAAAGCGATGAATGAGTAATTGCTCTACCTCATCTGGACGCTTGAGAAAAATCGCATAGTCCCCTTCAAAACGATCCAGTGTATACTTATTCGAACTCACTAACAATGTCCCCTTTCGCATTCAATAGCTTCGCCGCATCGCCAGAATTTAGCCAAATCTGTTTATTTGTCCACTTCAATACTGTGCTCGATTCTTTTGCATCCGGTCCACTAGATACGGTAATCGTTTTACCAGGTTGCAACGTAATATTCGGGAAGGTAAATAGTTGATTACCTTCCACTGATAGTAATTGCCAGCCATTTAGATTCACTGCTTCACTACTGTTATTTTTAATTTTGACTAGCTCTGCTTCTACATCTTTACTAATGATTTCAACTTTACCTGTCGATTGTACCGGTACGGCACTTGTCGCCCCAACGCCCGTCCATTCAGGTATATTTACTGAATAGGCTTTGCCGTCTGTTGTCACAACAATATGTCCCGCTTCTGCTGTACTATAAATTTGACTACCTACTGCTTGCAAGCTTTCAATAACTTCAATATGAGGATGACCATATTTATTATCTTGCCCATAACTTAAAATCGCTGCTTCTGGCTGCACTGCTTGAATAAAGGCGAGTGAGCTACTCGTATTGGAACCGTGATGACCTGCCTTTAAAATCGTTGCCTGTACATTTTGTGTAACCATCATCTCTTTTTCCATCTCAACCCCTGCATCCCCTGTTAATAAAAATGATACTTCCCCATATGTCACCTTTAACACAATGGATGCTTCGTTATTATCTGTCGCATGTTCATCCGCACTTAATACAGTAATATCAAGTTCCTCATCTAAATTTACTTTTTCACCTGTTTTCGGTACGGTATACGGAATCCCTTTATCGCCAACGAGTGTAATCATTTGCTCATATGTTTGAGACGTATGTACTTTTCCGGAATCAATAAAGTTTTTAATCGAAATGGAGTTCAATACCGAAATAAGTCCGCCAATATGATCTGCATCAGGATGTGTCGCTACAACATAATCCAGTTGCTTCACGCCTTGCGCCCGTAAATAAGCAACAATATTATTCCCTTCTCCTTTTACCCCACCATCAATTAGCATCGTTTTCCCGTTCGGTGATTGAATAAAAATCGAATCCCCTTGCCCCACATTTATAAAATGGACACGCATCTCTTTACCAGGTGGCACAGTGACCGTTTCAGTAGGCTGTACCACTTCTGTACAACCGACTAAAAAGAGCATCATTAATATGATTAGTAATTTCTTCATCTTCAAAAATCCTTTTTCTTTTTATTGTACAAAAACAAAAGAGAAATAGCATACACTACCTCCCTTTTAAAATTTAACGATATAACTCATTTAAAATATTGATTTTCTTTTGAATGGCTTCTTCAAATGTCATGATATAGGCAGCAGGGTCTTTTGGATTGTGGAATTGCGTAATTTTGCCCGTTTCTGGGTGCACAAATTTCGATGAAGCACCACAGCCAATCCCTAAAATCGTCTGCACTTCTTCCATAATTACGATATTGTAAATCGACTCCTCACCTGGTTTACAGTATCCGACATTTTCTAAATTACCTAAAATATTTTTTTGACGATATAAGTAGTACGGTACGTAACCATTCGCTTTCGTCCAATCGCTTGCCATTTGCATCATTTGCGAAACGGTATCACGGTCGGCTACTTTATATTTATCTTTATTGCGCGTCATCTCTGAGGCACGTTTAAAGCTTAGCGTGTGTACCGTCAAGCTTTCTGGCTGCATCTTGGCTGATTCCTCTAACGAATGCTGGAATTCTTCAATTCCTTCATTTGGTAAGCCGATAATTAAGTCCATGTTAATATTATTCATGCCCATATTGCGCGATAGCCAAAACTTATCAATCGTTTCTTGTACCGTATGGTGACGACCAATTGCTTTCAATGTTTCTTGCGTGTACGATTGCGGGTTTACAGAAATACGATCTATGCCCCATTTTTTTAGCACTTCAATTTTTTCAGGTGTAATCGTATCCGGACGGCCTGCCTCCACTGTAATCTCACGAATAGAATCTGTGTTTGGGAACGATTCAAACATCGTTTGATATAGCGCATCCATTTCATGTGCTTCAATCGACGTAGGCGTTCCTCCGCCCCAGTAAATCGATGTAATGCGCATATTTTTTTCTGTTAGCCATTTGCCCATTTCACGCAGTTCAATATGAAGTCCATCTATAAACTTCTCCACACGCCCTGCTTTTCGATTACTTTGGATTGCATACGCCGGGAATGTACAATACGCACACATCGTTGGACAAAATGGCACACCAATATAAATGGAAATTTCGCGCCCTAGCTCATCTAAGTCTGGAATGACTTGTAATTGGCACGCAACAATTTCTTTTAATAAACTAATTTTTGCATCAGATAGACGAAAATCGACTTTGAGCTTTGCAAAAATTTGCGCCTCCGTTAAGCCTTCTTTGCGGAATTTATGATAAAGTTTTGTCGGGCGCACCCCTGTTAAAATTCCCCACTGTTGTGTCATCCCTGTGTATTGCTCTAATACATCTAGCATGACATGAGATAGCGCACGCTTCATCCGAATACTTTGCTCTTTTTCCGTTCCCTCTGTTGCATACCCAATGGCATACGTACTTTTATATTCCTGCCCATCTACTACAAGCGTGGCAGCAGTTGTAATCGTGTAGCTATCATCTATTGCATGCTCAAATGAAATGGACATGTCGGATCCGTCTTGTGTAAATTGAATGACCGAGTCCTCATAAAATAAGTTAGCAATATGATTTAATACACGGTTCCAGTCTTCTTTAAATTGTTCGTTAATGTGTATCGTTTTCATCTTTATTCTCTACCTTCACTAAATTCATCTATATTCAATAATTCATTGCCTTTAAAAACATCTTTTCTATTGTATCAAAAAAATGCTCAAATCATAGCTATGAATACTTGCGAAAAATTTACAATTACTTCAAATCTATTTCATGATGTATCAATAGTATAGGTATATATTATTAGTTATAGAAATCTAACAACCCTAATTATATAAGTTCACTTAAATGTGCAAGCATAACGATTGACTTTAAAAGTCAGCCTATACCTTGCGAGCTTTTGACCGGATGTAGCGATATTTTGCTCGGATACGGTTTTAAGATGATTTACATAGCTTAATATTTCAAAATTAAACAAATATGATATCACACGTATTTATTTACCTTGCATTGTTAAACAGAGAAATACGTTGATTTTCACTATAGCTGACTCAGCTCCTATCAATGAGCAAGCGCCTTTTATCAACCATTACACTAAAAAGCCATGCACATCATCTGCTAATATTTTTATTATCAATACAGCCGATATAATAGATATTTGTTATTATATTTTTTCACTACTTAGTGTATAATTTATTTAAATATTCTGAAAACGGGAGGTTTTTATAATGACATTAACGATACAAAAAGTGCCTTTTACAGAGATTTTAAAGAATATTGACTTGAGATTTTTTGAATTTAATATGAACCGTTGTGATGAACGTACACTATATGTAGCAATCGCCATTTCTTCCAAGCAAGGTAATGCGGTTTGTGACTTAATTTATTTAATTGATAAAAACGATTTATATGGGGCAATTTCTTTAAATGAAAAATATGATACTGTACGAAATTTCTTTAAAAAGCATTTTAACTACGACCTTTTATATTCAGACGAACAAATCATCGCCAAAATGATCAGCCAAACAAAGGAATTCAAACATTGCCTTGAACAATTCTCGAAACTTTATCCAAAACATGTGCAACCAAAGTTTTTCCATTAAAAAAGGACCACATACATTGTGATCCTTGACAATACTTAAAGTCCTTCATAAAGGGATTGAATTGGTTCAACTAACATACGGTTGACTTCTTCAATCATTGTACTCATAGCCATTTCCGCTTCAAGCATTGCTAAAATTTTCATATTTTGCTGTGCAAGCTGTGCCGCCTTTTGTAAGTAGACATATTCATCTTCTAAAAGCTCTTCACCAGCCATTTGTTTTTGCTGTAACTTTTTTTGAATATCACGGAAGTTTGTAAATAATGTACGAGCTTCATCATCTTTTTTTACTTCTTCCACTGTCTCTTGTAACGCTTTAAATTCCTTTGTATCACGGAACACCGCTTCTAACTTTGCAATCTCATTATAAATTGTCATGTAATATGCCTACTCTCTTTTAATTTAGTTCGTTACAAACACGATAACGGCTTGCACAACTCCAACTATACCGCCAATAATACCACCGAGCCATGTAATCATTCGAAGCTCGCGGCTAATAATACCTAATACCAGTTCTTCTAGCTTAGCAATCGGGAACGAGTCTACTTGCTCACGCACGACTTCAGCTAAATTTAAACGTTTTAATACGTCTTCTATTCTGCTTTCTGCTTCCTTGAATACTTTATTCATTAAAGCCGGCAATAATTCATCTTTTGCCCAGTCATTTCCTTGTGGCCAATAATCTTGTATCGTTTTATTTAATCGCTCATCGATTGCCAACTCGTTTTTCGCATAGCTTTGAATATTTGCCACAATCGTATCGAAGTTGACATCATGCATAAAATCCATTGCCGGTCGATCTTTTATTTTTTCCCACTCTGCTGTGAAAATTCGATTTAGCAGTGCGCTTGTCCCCGGTGCTTGCAAAAATTTCACAAGCTCCCGTTGCACCTTTTCTACAAGTGATGCTGAATCGCCAACGAACATTTGAATCATACCACCAATTGACCCTTTTGACGATAAAAAGTCATCTAGCATATTTTTAATCGTCAGCGACCCCTCTGGCGATAAAAAATAATCTTCCCCTTTTTTCAAAATCTGTTCGACTGCTTCAGGAACTTTTTGATCAACTACTGCTTCTAAATCTTCCGGCAATAACTCTCGAATTTTTTTCGTTGATAGTGTATGCTTCATATTTTCAAACTGGTTGAAAATTATGACATCGATTTTCCCTTCAACTGTTTTTGGTAAATGACTGAACCCCGCTAAATCAAGCCAGTCCTTTAACGTTTTGTCATTTAAAAAGATTTCCTGCGCTACTTTTGATTGTGCAAACTGTAAGACGCTATTTCGCACATCGTCAGATAAGAATTTCTTTTTAATTGTATCAGGCGTCAATAAATAGTCCGATACCGTTTTACCTAGTTGTACCGCAAGCACATCACGGCGTTTTGGGATTAGCCCAGGTGTCAACGGTAGACGCCACTTCATAAAATAAATCGGCTTGTACGGACGGAATAACATTTTAATGGCCATATAGTTCGTTGCTGCCCCAACAAGTGCACCGACACCTGCTAAAAATAACATTAGGACGAATAAATTATCCATTGTACCCTCTCATTTCTTTTCCTTTTTCTAATTTACTCATTATACCACTATTATGGAAATGATAGACTCTTTGATGATTGCATTTCACATGCCCTATCAAGTACGATTACAGAAAGGGGGAAGATTCATGATTCAGCATTTTAATTTTAAACCTTTGTACGAAAATACACAGCTTCCAGGATGGGCACTTACATTTTTCTATAAACAACAGCGTTACAGTGCAGAATATAAAAAGGATGGTGGCATTACATTTATTGGAGAAGCACCATCACCAAATGATTTAGCAACCGTGGAAAAAATGATTCACGAGTTAATGCTATTTCATGTATACGATTAATATATCTACATACTTAAATGCGAGCTAAGTATTTTCTTAGCTCGTATTTTTTATGTAAAGCAAATGATTCGACAAATTCATTGCAACACGTTATACTTCAAACTATAACGTTACGGTTTGGAGGTGATAGTTTGGGAACGAGAAATTAAAAATTGGTGAGTTGGCTGCACAAACTGGCGTAACAAAGCGAACAATCGATTATTATACGAATCTTGGCTTATTACAAGTCGAGCGTTCCGCATCGAATTATCGCTATTACGACCGTGCAATGGTTGAACGGATTCATTGGATTGAGGAACACAAGAAATCAGGGAAATGCCTTGATGAAATTCGTACATTGTTAACGATTGATTCGCCCATTGAAGAAGAGGTCGATATTCAAGAAATTCGCCTACAGATGCGAAAACTTGAACATGATGTGGCGAAATTAATGGAGCAGATGGACGAAACAGAAAAACAAAAATTACGCAAAAAAGTGTCACCTGAAAGTGTGGCACTCATGCAATCACTATTATTAATTTTAAACAACTAGGAGGTGAACGTTCTACTTTAGTGAGTAGAACGACTAATTGTCCACGGCAATTAACTTAATAATCTTTGCGATTTTAATCGCTTTAACAGCATTCTTCGTAGCGACTGAGTTCGCTATCGTAAAGGTACGTCAATCGCGTATCGATCAGCTTGTAGCAGAAGGTAAGGCAGGCTCTATTGCAGCTAAACAAGTAACTACTCATTTAGATGAATATTTATCTGCCTGTCAGCTTGGTATTACAGTAACAGCGCTTGGTATTGGTATGGTCGGTGAATCAACATTTGAGTTTATTTTACACCCATTGTTCGAAACAATCGGTATTCCAACAGATTATATTCATTGGTTTACTATTGCAGCTGCATTTGCAATTGCAACATTTTTACACGTAGTTGTCGGTGAATTAGCACCAAAAACAATTGCCATTCAAAAAGCAGAAGCGGTAACACTTGCATTTGCAAAACCAATCAAATTTTTCTATAAAGTAATGTATCCATTTATTTGGTTATTAAATGGATCAGCTCGTTTATTACTAAAATTAGTTGGCATGAAGCCTGCAAGTGAACACGAGCTTTCCCATACAGAGGAAGAATTACGCTTACTATTATCTGAGAGTTATAAATCAGGTGAAATTAACGTCAATGAATTAAAATACGTTAATAATGTGTTTGAATTTGACGATAAAATCGCACGAGAAATTATGGTACCACGTACAGATATCGTTGGTTTCGAAGTAAATGCGACATTTGAAGAAGTATTAACCCAAATATCTGAAGAACGTTATACACGTTACCCTGTTTTCGAAGGAGACCGTGATACGATTTTAGGGTTTCTGAATATTAAAGATTTCTTAACTTTAGGGATGAAAAATCGTATTCAACCGGACACATTTAAATTAGCAGAATTTATCAACCCAGTAATACGTACAATTGAAACAACTCCTATTCACGACTTACTGCAAAAAATGCAAAAAGAACGTACACATATTGCGATTTTGCTAGATGAATACGGCGGTACGAGCGGGATGGTGACCGTTGAAGATATTTTAGAAGAGCTTGTTGGAGAAATTCGTGACGAGTTTGATGATGATGAAATTCCTGAAGTTCGTCGTGTCGGCGAAGGTCATTATTTAATCCACTCTAAAGTGCTACTTGATGATGTAGCAAAACTATTATATATTGACTTAGAGCAACCAGAAATTGATACGATTGGTGGTTGGTACTTTACAAACGACATGGATTTAGACACATCAAAATCTATTTACTATGAAGGCTACCAGTTCTCTATCAAAGAAAAAGAAGGTCACCAAATTCACTATCTTGAAGTGAAAAAAGGTGAAGCACCTGAAGAGCTAGTAACAGATTAATGAACAAACACGACTCGCCTCAAGCTAGAGCGAGTGTATAAAAAGGCGGGCAAAATTGCTCGCCTTTTCATTTTATCAAAGGAGGTTCGTATGGAAGATTTTATTTTACTCATTAAGCATTTGATTATTGGACTTGTACAAGGTTTTACGGAGCCCATTCCCGTATCTTCGAGCGGACATGTTATGATTGCCTCTGAAATTTTAGGTCTTGGGGAACAAGGGTTCACGTTCGCTATTCTAACAAATACCGCTTCTCTACTTGCTGTACTGTTTATTTACAGAGAAGATGTGATGCGTTTAGCTATCAATTCATTGCGTTATATACGCACTAAAAATCGGAAGTATGCGACAGATTTCAGATTTGTGATTTTAATCATCATCGGTTCCATTCCTGCTGGTGTTCTCGGTGTGCTTTTAAGTGATGTCATCGCTGAGAATGTAAGTATGACAACCATTGCGATTATGCTATTTGTAACAGGGACTGCCTTATGGGCAATTCGCAATATGCATGGAAAAAAGGGAGATGGCGACCTCACAGCAAAAGATGCTTTTCTAGTCGGTCTTGGGCAAGCAGTTGCTTTAACTCCTGGGATTAGTCGCTCGGGGGCAACGATTATTTCAGCTATTGCTGTTGGCATGAAGCAAGATACAGCCCTACGCTTTTCATTTATGCTGTACATCCCGGTTAGCCTTGGTGGTGTAGTACTTGGTTTCTCAGACTTTATCCATGAGCCAAATAAAGCAGCGCTTGCTTTACCGTATACAGTAACATTTATCGCCACACTATTTATGACATACTTTGCACTGAAATGGTTCATGGGCATTATGAAACACGGTAAACTTATCTACTTTACGTACTATTGCTTTATTGTCGGTACACTTCTATTAATCTTTTACTAAGAAAAAAGACTTCGCTCTATCATGAGCCAAGTCTTTTTGTATACCGTCTTCCAAAGACGATGTAAAAGTATGTGGAAGCGACTAAATATAAGCACCCTGTAATGGAAAATGCATAGGCATATCCCCAGTAAGAGCCAAATGTTGTAACAAGCCAAGCTGCTGGTAACCCCATGGCCGCCCAGCCTAAATTAAATACCATTTGGTTCACAGAGTTAGCAAGCCCCTTGTATTTATCATGTACAACATCCATTGCAATCGCACTTTGAATAGGGTTTCCAGCATTCATCAGCGCTTGTCTTAATAAAAAGCCAATGGATGCCAAAAATAGCGAGCCTGTAAACGCTGTTAAAAATAAGAATGGAATAGAAGCGATTTGAAAAATAACAAGTGCTCGTACTTTCCCAACGCGCCTTACAAGATGCGGTCCAATTAACATCGCGACTGCTGTCATCGCAGAACCTAAAGCTAAAATAAATCCGATATATGCATTTGTGGCATCATAGCGATTTGCAAAATATAAATTTAAATATGGAATGACGAGCCCTGATCCCGTACCAATTAATAAATTTGCCAATCCAAATAGCACAATCATTTTAAAGTTCGCTTTAAAAGTTACTTCTGTTTGCACTTCTTCTAACTCTTTCGAGGGATCTTCTAATTGTTCAAGCTGTATTGTAGGTTTTAATGAAAATAGGGGAAATAACCCTGCTATAAAAATAACGACACCAGCAATTAGCGAAATTTGAATACTTCTAACCTGTTCTGCCCCGAACCATAACGCTAGATCTGCCATGACACCACCAAGTAAACTACCAATCACATTTGCTACTGTGACAAGGGCAAAGTGAATACTAAAAAGCTGTATACGTTCACTTGCTGTTGAATTTTCAGCTAAAAAAGGGACACCCGATACTTGTGTTAATGCCCACACGATCCCCGTTGCAAAACCTAAAATAAGCATTGGTTGCTCGGCTATGACAATGCTCCTTCCTAAAAGCATCATCGCTGTTAGAGAGGTTCCGATAATTAAAATCCATTTCCGCCCAAACTTATCACTTAAAATACCTGCGGGAACAAGCATAATGGCTGTCGCTAACGATGTAATGGAAATCACACTACCATTTACAGATTCCGGTAACCCTAGTTCTTTAATATATAAATTGTACATAACACTAAAAACACCCATTCCAATTTGAATGAGGACATTCGCTACCATAAACAATCGTACATTGTCATGAAACGATTTGAAATTACTTATAAAATCTCGAAGCCATTTAGACAATATGTGCACATCTCTTTCACAACTAATTATTTCGTCAAACTAAATATACGTGCTACGTATTAAATAAGCAATCACTTCTACGTTAAAACAGGTGAAGAAAAATGAGCTTTTTCTCCACCTGTTTTGATACTACTATGCTTGTAAGGATTTTGCTTGTAGTTGATACATCGTTTCATAACGTCCGCCAAGCGCAATCAATTCATCATGTGTGCCGTGTTCGACAATTTCGCCACGGTCTAATACTAAAATTTTATCTGCATTTTTAATGGTTGATAAACGGTGCGCAATAATAAAAGTCGTACGTCCCTGCTTTAGCACATCCATTGCATGTTGAATGATTTCTTCTGTTTCTGAGTCAATATTGGAGGTTGCCTCATCTAAAATTAAAATGGCCGGGTCAAATGCAAGTGCCCGTGCAAACGAAATGAGTTGACGTTGCCCAGAAGAAAGGGTACTTCCCTTCTCAATAACAGGTTCATCTAAACCTTTTTCTAAATTTCTTAAGACACGCTCTCCCCCAACGGCAGCAAGTGCCTTTTCAACCGTTTCACGTGAAATTCGTTCATCATTCAAGCTAACATTTGAAGCAATCGTTCCCGTAAATAAATACGGATCTTGCAAGACGATGCCCATATGGTCACGAATTGCTTGGCGCGGCATTTTTGTAATATCCTGCCCATCGATTAAAATATGGCCTTTTTGTGGGTCATAAAAGCGGAATAATAAATTCATAATCGAGCTTTTCCCTGAGCCTGTATGCCCAACAAGCGCGACCGTTTCCCCTTTTTTCGCCTCAAAATTTAAATTTTTTAATACGTAATCATTCTCCTTATAAGCAAATGATACATTTTCAAATCGTACATTTCCTTCATAGCGACGAATACGCTCACTGCTCACCGACTCTCCCTTTTGTTCTAATAATTCAAACACACGAGAGCCTGCTACTAACGAGCGCTCAAGCTGCGAGAATTGGTTGACAATGTTTACGATTGGGTTAAATAAGCGTGTAATATAATCCACAAATGCATAAAGTGTCCCTGCTGTGACCGCTTCTGGTACTGTCATTGACTGTGTTCCAAAGTAATAAATGAACACGGCAAACATGAATAGACGTAACACATTGACTAAATTATGTGACGTAGCCGAATCCAATACAAGTAGCTTACGATTGTACTCATAATGCTCATCATTCATCTCAGCGAATTCTTTTTTCATTTGATTTTCACGACGGAAAGCTTGAATAATCGTCATCCCATTAATCGATTCATTAATCATCGCATTAATATCCGCGATTTTCGTCCGAATGACATGATTATATTGTGATGCGTATTTACGATATAAAAGCATCCACACATATACGATCGGAATGAGTAGCAATGCTACCGTTGCCATCTTCCAGTTTAAAATGAATAACGCAACATATACACCGGCAATCGAAATAATGCTCGTGGCAAACTGTGACAGCACCGTTACATACAGATTTCGAATGGCTTCCGTATCATTTGTCACACGTGCCACCACTTTTCCAGCCGGTAAATTATCAAAATAATGAATCGGTAACTTTTGAATGTGACCGAATACATCTTTTCGCATTTGCTGTACGATGCGGTTAGCTCCTTGTTGCAAGCTTAAAAACATAAAGTAACGTAGAATCGCTGTTAAGATTGAGAGTATTAGAAATAATGCTAATAGCCAAGCAATCGGCTCTACTTGTAAATTCCCCGGCTCCATGTAATGGTCGATAATATGAGCTGCAATAAATGGGCCCGCAATATCTGTTAATACAGCGAATGTTAATAAAAATAATCCCATCCATATCGGCTTCTTAAATTTTAAAGCGTACACGTACAGTTGTTTTGACGTACTCATTCGCTCACCTCCTCTAGCTGCTGGCGGTCATATTGCTCTTTATACCAGCCATCTAAAGTAAGCAACCCTTCATGCGTACCACGCTCCATAACTACTCCATCGTCAAACACTAGTATTTCATCCGCATGCTGAATCCCTGAAAGACGATGTGTTGAGATGATTGTCGTCTTGCCAGCACGTTCTGTTTGAATATTTTCAATAATTTTCGATTCTGTTTTCGCATCAACAGCTGAAAGTGAATCGTCTAAAATTAATATTTCTGGATTTTTAATGAGTGCACGAGCAATCGATACACGCTGCTTTTGACCACCTGATAGCGATACGCCTTTTTCACCGACAAGCGTTTCTAATCCCATCGATAAATGGGCCAAATCTTTTTCAAAATAAGCTAGACGAATGGCCTCTAAAATGTCTTCCTCTGTTGCATCTTCTTTTCCAAACAGTATATTTTCACGAATTGTACGAGAAAATAACACATGATCTTGTGGTACATAACCAATCCAATCTAGTACTTGCTCTTTGGTTAGCTTTGATAAATCGATATCACCGATGACGATTTCCCCCTCACCGAGTGGGTATTCCATTAACAGCTGACGAATAAATGTCGTCTTCCCTGCGCCAGTTTTCCCAACAATCCCTAACGTTTGCCCCTTTTTTAAGTGCAGTGAAATTTGCTGTAAATTTTTCACCTGTGACAGCGGATATTGGAATGTCAAATCTGTAAAGCCAATCGTATGTGGCGTATCCGCTTTTTGTGGTGCTACAGGATTTTGTACATCGGCTTCGTAATCTAACGTTTCCTGTACACGATCAAGGGATGCACTCCCTTGTTGCATCACGTTGATTAGCTCACCAATCGCAAACATTGGCCATACTGCAAGCCCAAGGTATATGTTGAATGAAACGAGCTGCCCAACGGTTAACTCCCCATTTGAGACAAGTACAGCCCCGTAACCTAAAGCAACTACATAACAAATGGCTGTACCGGCTTTTGTAATCGGCATAAATAGCCCGTTAATAAAAGCGACGCGCATATTTTTTTCGTATACATCTTCACTCATATGGGAAAAGCGCTGTTCATCTTTCGTTTCTTGTACATAGGCACGGATAACACGCACCCCTGCAACCGATTCAAGTACGCTATCATTTAATTCACCAAATGCTTCTTGCGCCACCATATAACGCTCATGCACAATTTTCCCTAAGTATTGAATTAAAATCGCCATAAACGGAATAGGTAGCATCGCAAAAAACGTCAGTTTCCATGAAATAAAGAACCCCATCGCGCAAATAATTGCCGCCATATATGCTGTCGAATCCACTAACGTCATAATGCCGAAGCCAGCTGTTAATGACACAGCATTTAAGTCATTTGTGGCACGTGCCATTAAATCCCCTGTACGATTTTTTTCATAAAACGTCGGTGTCATTTTTAAAAATTGGTGCATCAGGCGCTTTCGTAAAATACGTTCTAGCGTAATCGCCCCACCAAATAAACGGTACTGCCATACAAAGTTCATGGCGTAGCTCACAACTAACGCAAGCAAAATTGCACCTACATATTGCCATAGCAACCCGCCAGTCAAGTTGCCACCTGTCATATCATCAATTGCTTCCCCAACTAGCCAGGGTGGAAGCACCTCAATAATACTTGCCAAAATGAGTAACACAACAGCCACGGTATACTGCTGCCTATACTCTTTAAAAAACCATTTTAATTTAAATAAAACATCAAACATAAATTTAATTTCCTTCTTTCCCTTTTAAAGTTCACTATCCACTATCGAGTGTTTCCTTTATTAAAATTTTCCTTTGCAGTTGAATAATCATGACAATTCCTCCTTATTTTTATTACACTAAGCTTTTTGGCGATTAGAAAAACACAACTCGCGTCAAAATAACGCGAGTTGATGTCTTTTGTTATGTGGATTTTCTTTATTCCACTGAAAAAGGCACCTACCCTTTTAGGATAAGTGCCTAAAAAAGTACAGGTAGTCCTTACCTGTACTCCTCTATTATGCGCGCTTTTAAGCAAATAATAAAAGAAATGTTATCAGGTTCGGTTGATGATATTGAACTGCTGGCGATTGTAAATTAATGTTCATCATGATCCGTTCCCTCCATTTCCTTTAAATTATTTAGTGTGCCTTAACTTTAGCATACAGAAAATTCTATTGTCAATTTTTTTAGAAAATACATGATTATACAAATTTTTTAAAAACATGATCGTTATTTGCACTCGATATAAAGACAAGATTTGTTTTTTTCTTTGAAATATTTTATGATTATAGCATTAACATTTTTTCTCATAGGAGGTGTACTCTTTACTTATCTCGCCCATTCGCGCCGTAAGTAAAGGACATATTTGGACGTAGACATAGTTGAGCTAACCATAAGGTTTGGAGCATTCGCTCTATTAATTGCCGCTACGGCATTTTTCGTTGCAACTGAGTTTGCAATAGTTAAAGTAAGAACGACTCGTATTGACCAGCTTGTAGCTGAAGGAAACAAAAAAGCTATAAAAGCCAAAAAAGTTATTTCAAACTTAGATGAATACTTATCTGCCTGCCAGTTAGGTATTACCATTACTGCTTTAGGTCTCGGTTGGTTAGGTGAGCCAACATTTGAGCTAATTCTTCATCCATTATTTGAAATACTTGGATTAGAAGGTCGTGTTACGTCACTTCTTTCATTCATTATTGCATTTGCACTCGTAACGTTTTTACACGTTGTCGTAGGGGAATTATCACCGAAAACTCTCGCAATTCAAAAGGCAGAGGCTGTTACTTTAAGCTTAGCAGGACCGCTTATTTTATTCCATAACATCATGTATCCGTTTATCCGCACATTAAATGGATCAGCACGTGCTTTAACAGGCTTGTTTGGGTTAAAAATGGTGGGTGAATCAGAAGAAGTACATTCCGAGGAAGAGCTTCGTATGATTTTATCGGACAGCTTAAAAGGTGGCGAAATTAACCACTCAGAATACGAATACGTAAACAGTATTTTCGAATTCTCTGAACGTATTGCGAAAGAAATTATGGTACCTCGAACTGAAATTATTAGTATCGAAAAAGATTTAACATTACGCCAAGTATTCGAAGTGATGGGTGTTGAGCAATATACACGTTACCCAATTATCGATGGTGATAAAGACCATGTAATTGGTCTTGTGAATATGAAACATTTACTCACTGCTTATATAAAAGACCCAACAAATGGGGATAAATTAATTACAGACTATATGCAACCTATTATTCGCGTCATTGAAACGATTCCAATTAGTGATTTGCTATTAAAAATCCAACAAGAACGTATTCATATGGCCATTTTAATGGATGAATATGGTGGTACTTCAGGGTTAGTCACAATCGAGGATATTATCGAAGAAATCGTAGGTGATATTCAAGATGAGTTTGATGAAGACGAAATTCCTGAGGTACAAGAACTCGCAGAAGGAAAACACTACATTGTAGATGCGAAAATGCTACTACAAGAAGTAAATGACCTTCTAGGTACAACAATTGAAGACGAAGATATTGATACAATTGGCGGCTGGTTCATGACACAGCATTTCGATGCGGTAGAGGGAGACAGTATCCAAGCTCATGGTTATGAATTTAAAATTAAAGAGCTTGACGGGCACCATATCCTTTACCTTGAAGTGACAAAGATTCCTGAAACAGCTACCGAAAAAGACATCTTAGAATAATTTTGCATACGTTCAAACGGCTCTCGCATTAGAGAGTCGTTTTCGTGTCTTTAGAACTTTTTCAAGGGGGAAACATTTTGGAGCTATATACAAACTTACGTGCTGGGGAAAAAGGTGCTTGGTTATCGATTGGTACATACATCTTTTTAAGTGCGATGAAATTAATTGTCGGCTATATTGGCATGAGTGCTGCTTTAAAAGCGGACGGACTAAATAATACGACTGATATTATTGCCTCAATCGCAGTGCTGATTGGCTTACGTATTTCACAAAAACCACCTGATGTAAACCATCAATACGGACACCTACGTGCAGAAACGATTGCTTCTCTAATCGCTTCATTTATTATGATGGTGGTCGGTTTGCAAGTGCTGTCCACATCGATTGGTGGTTTATTTGAACCGGTTGAGGAATCACCTTCTATGCTGACGGCTATTGTAGCCTTATTTAGTGCACTCATTATGTATGTTGTCTATCGGTATAATTTAGCGCTTGCAAACAAAATTAAAAGCTCTGCTGTTCGCGCAGCCGCTTATGATAATCGTTCCGATGCACTTGTAAGTATTGGTACGGCAATAGGTATTTCCGGTGCAATTTTTGGTTTCCCGATTATCGATACGATTACAGCGTTAATTGTCGGACTCATTATTATCAAAACAGCGATCGAGATTTTCTGGGAATCGGTTGTGACACTGACAGATGGCTTTGACGCGGAAGAAACAGAAACACTTAAAACATTAATCGCCAATGTCGATGGCGTTATTGATTTATTGGATTTAAAAGGACGCTCACACGGCAATATGAGCTTTGTCGATGTGACGGTCACAGTAAATCCAAGCTTAAATGTCATTGAAAGCCATACGATTAGCGATACAATTGAAGCGACAGTACAACGCTTTAACCCACACTGTATTGTGCTTGTGCATATTGAACCTCATTACATTCCAACTGCTATCGAGGAAGATTATCATTTTTAATGAAAAATGCGAAATGAGTTTTTACGCCCATTTCGCATTTTTTATTTTCGGTTCTGTTCTCGACGCTTTTCTTGTTCGCGCTCCATTTTCATGCCTTTCCAGCGCACGATGATTCCAATAATGACAAACACCCAACCAATTACGATAAAAGCATATTGTAGTGGTTTGTTTTCAGGTGGAATCACCCCGAAAATAGCTGCTGCAATAACAGTCATTCCGGACACCGATATGAGCAATCCTGCCATAACAATATTCATAGTAGCACCTCTATTAACTTCATAGGTACATTATACATGATTAAGCTGTGACGTCACGCTTCATAAAGAACGTAAAGGTAATGACTAAAAACAGTACCGCATAAATTACATTCATCGTTAAAGAGAATGATAATGTTAAGCCTTCAATGATTGGCGAAGAACCTGTTGCATACTGCGTTAAATCTGTATGTGTAATCCAAATGTATTTCGCGATTTCATACTTACTTAACAGCATCACTACTGTCGCACCCATAAACGAAATAAATAATGTTAATCCAACAGCAAGCGAGCTTGAACTAAAGACAGATCCAATCATAAACGCAAGGAAAATCGACATGAAGAAATCACTAAACGATAACGCGAGCATTTCAAAGTAGTTCCCCCAGACATTCACTTCTTTCACGACACCGTCCACGACTTCAAGTGGTGTTGAAGCTGTTGTCCCCCATAAGATGACACCGACAAGTGCCGAAAACGCAAGTGTCACACCATAAATGAATAACCCATAGAAAATGGTTGTCACAAGTTTGGACAATAAAATTTTCCATCTCGCTACTGGACGTGTTAATAACATTTTAATTGTCCCTGTTGAAAACTCACTTGAGACAATCCCTGCTGCTACTACAACGGCAAAGATTGTAATAAACATTCTTGATATACTTAATTCAAAATTCATAAAACTATCAATTGTCGTAGCCATTTGAGGCGGAATATCCTGTTCCATACGATATTCATTCATTAATAATAACTCTTGGAAATAGACTTTATCTGCTTCTGTTAGCGTCTCATCTTGTAGCATATTTTGATATTCTGCATTTTCTTGTTGTATCGTTTGTTTCCAGTTATCATTAACCGGCTCATCATAGTATTTCATAATGGCTGCCGGGCCAACAACAAGCAATAGCATAATTGTAAGCATCACCCATGAGCTTTTCTTTGCCCATAATTTCATCCATTCATTTCTAACGTATTTCATCAATCGCACCTCCACCTGTCATTTCAAGGAATTGATCTTCTAATGTTTTTTGTGTTGGTTGTAATGCATAAATATCTAATCCTGCTGCAGTTAGTTCTTTTACTAAGGCAGGCACTTGCTCCTTATTCATCTCTACAGCAAACCCATCTCCTTGCTCTTCCACTGTGTAAGATGCAAGCATTTGTGCAAGCTGCTCTTTCGGGGTTGCCTCGATATAATACATGCTCGTTTCTACACCGTTCATTTCTCGAATATCAATCAATGTCCCATTTTGAATGACAGCGATACGATCACACATCAGCTCAATCTCAGATAATAAGTGACTCGACACCATTACAGATACGCCTTCCGTTTGCGCAATTTGACGAAGGTGCATACGAAACTCTCTGATACCAGCTGGGTCAAGACCATTTGTCGGCTCATCCAAAATTAAAAACTTCGGACGATGTAATAATGCCTGTGCAAGCCCTAGCCGTTGACGCATCCCAAGGGAATATGTACTGACCTTTTCATGAATACGTTTTTCAAGTCCGACCTGACGAACTACTTCGTCAATCCGTTCCTTTGTTACCCCGTTATGCATACGAGCAAAATGCACTAAGTTTTTATAGCCTGTCATAAACTTATACATTTCAGGATTTTCAACGATTACACCTACCTTACTGATGGCTTCTTCATAATTGGACGCAAGCGATACGCCATCGATAATTACTTCTCCTTCTGTTGGATACATCAGCCCCGTCATCATACGAATGGTCGTCGTCTTCCCTGCACCATTTGGGCCAAGAAAACCGGTAATTTGTCCCGGATAAAACGCTAAGTCGAGGGATTTAATAATTTGCTTCCCTTTAATGGTTTTTGATAATTTTTTTAACTCTACAACTGGTTTTGTCATTTAATCCACCTGCTTTTCATAAAGTGATTTCATCCACTGCACTGCATCTTCTCCGCGCTCATCACGAATAAGCTCCAACTCTTCCATCGCTCGCACTTGCCCATTTTGCAATAAAATCAATTGATCAAGTACTGGCTCCACCTCATTGACTTCATGTGTAGATAAAATAATCGATTGTGTTTCTAAATCAACAAAGCAAATGAGCCCTTTAATGAGTGCCTCTCTTGCTAACGGGTCAAGCCCCGCAAAAGGTTCATCCAATATATAAAGAGATGTCTCCCTCCCTAAAGTTGCCGCCATTTTCACACGACCACGATTTCCTTTGGATAGCTTTTTTAGTTTTTCTGTTGTCGGCACATGTAAATGCGATGCAATTACATGTGCCTTATCAATCGAAAAATCATCAAATTGCTCGGCATAAAATGGGAATACCTGCTCGCCTGTATAGTTTTCATAAAACAAATCAATGTCTGGCTGGTAGGCAATTTTATTGGCTAAACGACGTGTTACCTGTTCACCATCTAGTGTAATTGTGCCTGTCGTTGGTACAAGTAAGCCCGCCATTAACTTTAATAGCGTAGACTTGCCGCTCCCGTTCTCCCCTATAATCCCTACCATTTGTCCACTTGGAATAGCAAGCGTCACATTTTTTAATATGTCAGCACTTTTATAGCGAAACGATACATCCTGTAATTGCATAACGCTTTACCCCTTTTTCTTTAACACTTCAAGCATTTCATCCGTTGAAAAACCGAGCGATTGAATGGCTGTAATAAATTGAGTGGCCACTTGCTCCTTCATCTCTTCTCGCAAATGCTTAATGCGTTCTTCATTTGTTGTAATAAATGTACCCTGTCCTCGCCTTGTTTCGGTCATTTCCAACATTTCCAACTCCTTATATACCCGTTGTACTGTGTTCACATTAACCCCTGATCCAATTGCATACTCTCGCACAGAAAGTAATTTATCCCCTGGCTTTAACTCGCCTCTCAGTACTTCTCCGCAAATTCGCTCTACTAGCTGCAAATAAATTGGCTTATCCTTTGCAAAATCTTGCGTCATCGTGTAATCACCCTCTCAATCCACTTACTCGCCACGATAAAGCAACCTACTAATAGAACGATTGAGAATAATTCCTCCATCACATAGACATGACCTACAACGAAAGTTTCACCTCTATACATAGACGGGAAAAATTTCTCTAAGGGTGCTAAAGAGACTTCCCCAACATACATTATTTCTCCATAATTTACCGATTCTGTCCATTTAACAAAAATGTAAATATACAGGAAAAAGGAAATACCTGTTACAACAATACTAGCTAGACCAATATAGCGTTTTAATTGTAAATAAATTGCGTAAAACACTAATGCCGTCACTGTAAATAAGATTACAAAGAGAAAAGCCAATAACACATACATCATGTGGAAAAAGATTAATTGTTGTATCTCACCCTGTAGTGCATCACCTACGAAATAGCTTGCCAGACCGTAAATAAAGCTTAAAGCGGTTACCCAAATAACAGAAAAACAGAATTTTGCTCCGATTAATGTCGTGATCCTTCTCGTACTATGAAGCCATATTTCCTTCATTTTTATGTCTCGACGAATACTCAGGATAAATTGAATAGTTGCAACAAAATATAAGACCGTCCCCCCCATAAAGATTGCTGTTAAACGCACATCACTTGGTGAAAGCACTAAATTTGGTAGACGATCTGCAAATGTTGGTAATACTCCGATAAAGAAGGCACCCGCAAAAATGAGTAAAATCAACCATAATTTATAATCGTGCCACTCTTTCTTGACCAAACTCACAAACTTTTTCATCCTGTAAACTCCTCTGTTCTAGTGTACTATTTAAATAGTACACTAGAACATTTATCGAAATCAAGTTTTTTCCTTTTAAAAGGAAAAAGCGAAGCGGACACTATGCCTCTTCGCCTTTATTTGCTTCATTTCAGGATTTACTTGCCTAACCAACAATTATTGTAGCCCGCTACCTTCTGTTAACCCATGCTTCACCGCATACAATGCCGCCTGTGTACGATCTTGTACTTCTAGTTTTGTAAAAATATTAGATATATGTGTTTTCACTGTTTTTTCTGTCACGAATAATGAAGAAGCAATTTCACGATTGCTTTTTCCTTTCGTCAGCTCCGCTAATACATCCTGTTCGCGTGGTGTTAATGGGTTTAGCACATGTGGCAAGTTTTCCTCTGCGCGTAAGCCTTCCTCAAGCTGTGTCGTCGCTTCAGGATGGATTGTATTTTCGCCACGCATAATCGTCCGAATCGATTCGACAAGTTCATCTGGCTCAATATCTTTTAATTGATAGCCGGATGCCCCTGCCTCTAACGCTGGCAATACGTGGTCTTTATCGGAAAAGCTTGTTAGCATTAAGATTTGAACATGAGGCCACTTTGTTTTTATTTTTTTCGTTGCTTGAATGCCATCCAGTTCTGGCATGACTAAGTCCATTAACACGATATCTGGTTTTAATGTCTCCACCATTCCCACTGCTTCAAGACCATTTTTCGCCTCTCCCACAACTTCAATATCTTTTTGTGTCTTTAAGAAAAATAATAATCCCCGACGCACAACATGATGATCATCCGCAATTAATACTCGAATCATCGAATTCCCCCTTTTAGTATGGCAAACGAATTAATAATTCCGTACCTTTTCCGAGTTCGCTTACCCAATCTGCCGTACCACCAATTGCTTTTGCCCGGTCTCGAATGGATTGCAAGCCGATTGACAAGAGCGCTACATTCGAATCAATCACAAATCCTCTGCCCTCATCTTTAATCACGAGCAATACATCTGTTGGTGTAACCGTCATAAAAATGTCCACTTCTTTCACCCCAGCATGCCGGCGTACATTATTTAATGCTTCCTGTGTGATACGAAACAGTGCTTCTTCTACACGAGACGGGAATTGAAGTACACCTGAAACACTGACATTTAACTTTAAACCTAACATCTCCGCATAGCTTTTAATGGCCTCGATCAGACCGCTTTCTAACCCGCGCGGACGCAATTGCCAAATGAGTGCCCGCATTTCATTTAATGCTTCCTGCGTTAAATTTTGAATTTCTTTAAATGTTTCTTTTATATGTGAGTCATCCGTCATTTCAACGCCTGCCCGTGATGTTAACGTCACAGAAAATAATAATTGGTTGACCGAATCATGCAAATCACGCGCTAAACGGTTTCTTTCTTGAACAAGTGCAATTTCTTGTTGCTCATTCACAAGTAAAATCCGTTTAATTGCTGAGCCTAGCTGAAAGGCGACAGATTCTAAGAGCTCTAGATCCTCCTCTGAAAAACGTACCGTATTTTTCGTTGCGACATTTAAAATGCCGAACTTTTCCTGACCTGATTGTAATGGTACAGTCGCATGATGCGTGATGCCCTGTGGATCTCCAACTTCTGCTTCAATCGCTGCCTCGATCCGCTGACATTCAATAATATTTGATGCACGCTTTAACTCATCTTTCCGGTACTTTGACACACACCAACAGCCGCCTTTTCGTAAATACTCGCAGCCGTTAAATGCCAGTGCTTCTGGTAAATGTTCATGTACTACAAGCTCCGGTTTTCCTTTTTCGTTAATAAAGAAAATCCAGCCTGTATCAAATTTCGTACCCGTTAAAAACTTATGTAATGCCCCTTTTAGCATCGGAATCATTTCTGTTTCTTCATTTAGCAATTCTGCAATTTCTTTTAAGATTGTAATATTCGAATGGTCGTTCATCGCTTCCACCCCTTCTATTTTTTATCATATCATAAACAAATTGTTGGACGAATTTGAAAGGTTCTCATTTTCAGCTACGAAAGATTTATTCCGGTGATACGGGTTTTTTATTTTGCTCGGATAACTACTCGTTTTGACCGTTTATCCCCTCCTTTTGCTCACATAGCTATCCGTTTTGACCGGATAGCTGGACGTTTTGTTCGTTTACGCACCCCTTTTGATCGTTCCATGCATTTTGACCGTTTGCATATTCTTTTTGCTCACGTGCCATTCACATAAACATATCCAAAAAAATTGCCCTATAAGCTTTCACCTATAGGACACTCCTTCACTCTTCTTTTAAATAATCTATTCTATATACATCATGACGACGGTCTTTTAAATGTTTTACGGTGCCGCCTTGACGTTGACGACGTAAGATTTCCAAATCGACATCGCCAATTAGTACCATTTCTACATTTGGGTTTGTCTCCCCTACAATACCGTCTCGCGCAAATTCAAAATCACTCGGTGCGAAAATTGCAGACTGTGCATATTGAATATCCATATTTTCTGTTTCAGGCAAATTGCCGACGGTTCCAGAAATTACTGTATAAATTTGATTTTCTACTGCACGCGCTTGCGCACAATACTTTACCCGTAAGTAACCATGGCGATCTTCTGTACAAAACGGCGTGAAAATAATATTGGCCCCCATATCCGTTGCAATACGAGCAAGCTCAGGAAACTCAATATCATAACAAATTTGAATCGCAATCTTTCCACAATCCGTGTCAAATACTTTTACAATATCGCCGCTTGAGATGCCCCACCATTTTCGTTCATTCGGTGTAATATGAATTTTATACTGTTTTTCAATCGTGCCATCTCGTCGGAACAGATAGGCAATATTATAAATTTCCTCATCCTCTTCTACTACAAAATGTGAACCGCCGATAATATTGACATTATAGCGCACCGCTAAATTCGTAAATAATTCAATATACTGCGGGGTGAATTCCGTTAGCTTTCGTATCGCTTGTGATGGAGATTTCTCATGTAAGAAAGACATGAGCTGCGTCGTGAAAATTTCTGGAAATACAACAAAATCAGCTGCCGCATCTGAGCCCACATCCACAAAGTACTCACACTGCTGTGCAAAATCATCGAAGCTACTAATTTTCCGCATCATATATTGTACAACGCAAATACGTACCGGATAGCTCGTTTTAAAATGACGCTTTGACTGCGGTTTATAATCAACATTATTCCATTCCATTAATGTTGCGTACTTCCCTGACGCTTTATCATCTGATAAGTAATTAGGGTTAATACGCATCAATATAAAGCCGTTCATCATTTGGAATGTTAACACCGGGTCATACACTTTATGACGACTAACAGCATCGACATATTCACGCGGACTCATTTCATCTGCATGAAGATGATAATTCGGGATTCGCCCACCGATAATAATGGATTTTAAGTTCAATGATCTTGCTAAATCTTTTCGCGCCTCATACAGACGTTGCCCAACCTTCATCCGCCGGAAATTTGGATGCACCATGACTTCAATACCATATAAATTGTAACCATCTGGGTCATGGTTTGTAATAAACCCATTATCCGTAATATCGTTCCATGTATGACGGTCATCATATTCATCAAAGTTAATCCGCAAACTGGAGCAAGAGCCAATTACCTGCCCCTCGAATTCTGCCACCATTTGTCCTTCTGGAAAAATCGTTAAATGGCTATATAAATGCGCTCTTTCCCAAGGGACCATCCCCGGAAACGATAAGCGTTGAATTTCTAAAATGGCCTCAATATCATCAAAATCCATATGCCGAATAACCATCTTCTTTTCAAATTGTGCCATATTTAGTTCACTCATTTTTCACACTCCTTCTATCTATTTACCTAAATGAAATATCTTTAAATCGAAAGAATTTACATCTCAAGCGTCAACCTCTATAATCAATAAAGAATTAATAAGATACAACTCATCCAAAATAAGTAAGGTTGCGTTGTGTATTACAAAAAATAACAGAGGTCTTATTTATGAATAAAAAATTGGAAAATAGCTTGCTCGCGATTTTTTCTGTATCGCTTATCGCTACGTTAGGATCATTGTATTTTTCAGAAGTACGTGGCTATATCCCGTGTGAAATGTGCTGGTATCAACGTATTTTAATGTATCCGATTGTCATTATTTCAGCTGTGGCTTACATACAAAAAAATGCACGTATCGCTTTAACGACGGCCGTATTTGCTTGTATAGGTGGTAGTATTTCACTTTATCACTACGGCATTCAAAAAATTACGTTTTTACAGGAAAGTGCTCCTTCTTGTGGACAAGTTTCTTGTACAGGAGCATACATTAATTGGCTCGGCTTTATTACAATCCCGTTCCTTGCACTTACTGCATTCATTATCATTGCGGGTGTCAGCTTTTATATGTTAAAGGGTTTAAAGGAGGAAAAATAAATTGAAAAAATTAGGTATTATTGGCGCAGTCGTCGTATTATTATTTGGAGCTATGCTTGTATTACAAAGCCAATCAAATTCGAATAAGCTAAAAAACAATCCATATGGTACAGATAATTTACAGCAATCAACTATTGATTTATTAGATGATGAAAACTATCAAAACATTATTTTACCTGAAGATTTACAGAAAAAAATCGAATCAGGTAAAGGGGTTTTCGCTTACTTCTTCAGCCCATTATGTGGGTATTGTAAACAATTCACGCCAAAGTTAATGGCTGCTGCTAAAGAAGACGACGTTCAAATTGACCAATTAAACGTTTTAGAGTTTGAAAATGCTTGGACAACGTATAAATTAGAGGGAACACCAACGTTAATTTACTTTGAAAATGGTGAAGAGGTTACACGTTTATATGGCGACCATAGCGCAGAAGAGGCACGCCAATTTTTCGAAAGTGTAGGAAAATAAGCAATGTAGGGTACCCTTAATGGTAAGGGTACTTTCTTTTTGGGAGGAATATAAAGATGTTTCAATATGAAATCGTGCGCGACGGTGAAACGGTAGAAGAGCTACTTCGTAATGAGTGGCGACTAGGTAAAAAACAAGTACATGAACTACGTATGGCAAAAGCGATTATGAAAGACGGTGAACCGGTCAACTGGAAGGAGACACTGCCAAAGGGGATAAAGTTAACATTCACCTTTGATATGCCCGCTTCAAATTACAAACCAACCCCTAGCTGTCATATCGATATTCGCTATGAAGATGAGCATTGCTTAATTGTATCGAAGCCAAAGGGAATGGCGACACATCCGAATGATGCATCTGATATAAATACTTGTATGAATCATGTAATGGCACATATTCAAGCAAATGGCGGGACATATGCTGAGCATGTTCACCGTCTCGACCAAGGAACAAAAGGCTTACTCTTGGTGGCCAAACATCCAATTGCGAAGTCTGTTTTTGACCGAATGATTGAAGAAAAATCAATTATCCGCACATATGAAGCAGAAGTACAAGGCAATATTCGATCAGACAGCGGTACAATCAATGCCCCTATCGGCAAAGACCGCCATCACAATACACGCCGCGTTGTATCAGCATCAGGTCAACACGCGATTACCCACTATGAAGTCATAAAACGCTTCAAAGGGACATGCGTCGTTCACTTAGTGCTGGAGACAGGTCGTACACATCAAATTCGTGTTCATCTAGCACATCTCGGACACCCAATTGTGGGCGATACAATGTACAATGCACGCCAAACAGCAAATGGTGATTATGAGCTACATGCCATTCAATTACAATTCACACATCCATTTCTAAATCAAATCATTACGGTGAAGGATCAATAACAAGCTCCTGCTCCGATATAAAAAAGAAGCGCTAAACATTGTAGCGCTTCTTTTTCATTAGAAATCAAAGTTATCTGGATCGGCACTTGTACGGTGGAATGTATTTAGCGCTGTAATAGCAGCTACTTCATCTGTTGCTAGACTAAAGTCAAATACATCTAAGTTTTCTTGAATACGTTCTGGTGTGACAGATTTTGGAATGGCCATATTGCCTACTTCTAAGTGCCAGCGAAGCACGATTTGTGCTGGTGTTTTTCCGTATTTTTCAGCAAGTTGCTTCACGATAGGATGTGTGAAGACAATGCCTGTACCAAGTGGCGCCCAAGCCGTTACCGCAATGTCATGCTCTGCGCAGAAAGCACGTAAGCGATCTTGAGATAATGAAGGGTGACATTCGAATTGGTTTGCCATCGGTTTAACATTTGCCACAGCAAACACTTCTTCTAAATGATGTTGATGGTGATTCGATACACCTGGTACACGGATTAGCTTTTCTTCGTATAAGCGCTCAATCGCCTTATATGTGTCAGCTAATGTTGGCTTTGGCCAATGTGTTAAGTATAAGTCTACATAATCTAGCCCTAATTTTTTTAATGATGTTTCGAATGCACGTAACGTATTATCGAAGCCTTGATCTGAGTTCCATACTTTTGTTGTGACAAAAATGTCTTCACGCGGAATCCCTGAGTCTTTAATCGCAAGGCCTACTGCTTCCTCGTTTTGATAAATAGCCGCTGTATCGATCGCTCGATAGCCTGCTTTCAATGCTTCTGTTACACCGTTGTATGCTACATCATGCTCCTTCATACGGAATACACCGTAGCCAACGCGTGGCATTTCTACACCATTCGCAAGTGTTATCGTTTTAGCAATTGTCATAAAAATCCCCCTTTTCTGATTACAGAACTATTATAAATAAAACCGCAATGAATTTCGATACTCGAAATCAATTACGACTTGGCGTAATTGCGTCCGGATTCGGCTTTGTGCTTGCACAAAGAATTCCCTTCCGAATCCGTGACATCCGCCGGAGGCTTTAACTTCTTTCAGCGTGTATTTAAGTACACGCTGAAAGAAGTTAAAAGTCAAAATGAAAGTTATCTGGATTTTTACCAAAACGCTGATTACGATTTAAACCATTAATTTTTACCATCTCTTCAGTTGAAAGTTCAAAATCAAAAATATTGGCGTTCTCTTCAATACGAGCTGGTGTGACCGATTTTGGAATGACTAGAATGTCATTTTGGATGTGCCAACGTAGTACAACTTGTGCTGCTGATTTGCCATACTTTTCACCAATTTTCACAATCGTTTCATCTTGTAAAACGCCGCCTCGTCCAAGTGGTGACCAAGCCGTGACCGCTATTCCTTGTTCAGCACAAAATGCACGTAAAGGCTCTTGTGATAAATAGGGGTGCGCTTCGATTTGATTGACCATTGGCGGTATTTGGGCCATTTTCATCACTTCTTGTAAATGCGGTGCATGATGATTCGATACACCTGGCACACGAATTAATTTCTCCTCATATAAACGCTCGATGGCACGATACGTATCGGCATATTTCCCCTCTACTGGCCAATGTGTTAAGTAGAGGTCTACATAGTCCATCCCTAGCTTTTTTAATGATACTTCAAATGCACGTAATGTATTGTCATAGCCTTGGTCAGCATTCCACACTTTCGTTGTCACAAAAATGTCTTCACGTCGTACACCGGAGTGGCGAATCGCCTCGCCCACTTGCTCTTCATTGTAATAAAGAGCAGCTGTATCAATCGCTCGATATCCAACGTCTAATGCCTTTGTAATGGCTTCAACTGTTTCTTGTGGATCTGTCATTTTATATACACCAAGACCTAAAATGGGCATGTCCACACCGTTTGCTAATTTCTTTGTAGATTGTAAATTCAAGCTTTTCACTCCTTTTTTCTCACTATTTCTATTATAGCAATTTTAGGCAACACACAAAAATTTAATAAAAACAGTTGCATTCACTCCGAAAAACGAATATTATATAAAATGTTTTTAATTTCGTTCGTGTTTTAGGAGGTTACTTACATGTTTAAACTAAAAGAAAATAATACCACTGTAAAAACAGAACTGTTAGCAGGTTTAACAACATTTTTAACAATGGTTTATATCGTTGTCGTCAATCCGATTATATTAGCCGATGCGGGTGTTCCGATTGATCAAGTATTTATGGCAACGATTATTTCAGCAATTATCGGTACTTTATGGATGGCCTTCATGGCGAACTATCCGATTGCCATTGCGCCTGGTATGGGCTTGAATGCCTACTTCACTTATGCTGTCGTGTTAGGCTCAAATGGTACGATTGATTATGTGACCGCCTTTGCCACTGTCTTTGTAGCTGGTTTCATTTTTATCGGCTTAAGTTTAACTTCTTTCCGTGAAAAATTAATTACAGCGATTCCAGCAAATTTAAAGCTTGCGATTACAGCGGGTATCGGTCTTTTTATCGCCTTCATCGGTTTACGTATGTCAGGCATTGTCGTAGCAAATGAAGCAAACTTAGTTGGACTTGGTGATTTGTCTAGCTCTGCTGTTCTACTGACGCTATTTGGATTAGCTATTACAGTCGTTTTAATGGCCCTAAATGTACACGGTGCTCTATTCTTAGGAATGGTTGCGACATCTATCGTCGCTAGTATTACAGGTCATCTAAAAATAGAGGGTATTATAGCACGTCCTCACTTACCAGAAGGGATTTTAGTATGGAACCCGATTACCGCAATCGGAGATGTCATTTCTTACGGCTTATACGGCGTTGTCTTTTCATTTATTTTAGTTACGCTATTTGATACGACTGGTACGATGATTGGAGTAGCAAAACAAGCTGGTTTAATGAAAGGTGATACATTACCGAGAGCACGTCATGCACTTCTTGCGGATTCTGTTGCAACAACAGTCGGATCGATGTTCGGTACAAGCCCAACGACTGCCTATATCGAATCTTCTGCTGGTGTTGCTGCTGGAGGACGTACTGGTTTAACGACGTTAACAGTCGCTGTACTGTTTATGATTGCATCTTTCTTCGGACCGCTCGTTGCATCATTATCTGGCGTGACGGCGATTACATCACCAGCGCTTATTATCGTTGGTAGCTTAATGATTGGCGCAGTGAAAAATATTGAATGGGACAAATTCGATGAAGCTTTCCCTGCATTCCTTGTCATTTTAACAATGCCTTTAACATCTAGTATTGCAACTGGTATTGCATTAGGATTCATTTCATATCCATTAATGAAGATCGTTAAAGGTCGAGCACGTGAAGTACATCCACTTCTTTATTTATTCGCTGTCCTATTCGTTATCCAACTTGTCTTTTTACCACATTAGTAAAGGGAGTGTCCGAGAAGTAATTCTGGGACACTCCCTTTGCGCCGAGGATGGTGGAAATTTTATTTCTACCACCGCAGAAGCACCGCCTGCAGCGGATATTTAATATACGAACAAAACACTGTCCGTAAAAGTAACACTTTTCGGACAGTACTTTCTTTTTGTTTTAAATAATTATTTAAAAATCACCCCGCATTTATGAAGGAATATTCTTATTAAAGTAGAATATTTATCCTTTGTACGTATTTTTTCTAAAAGGGGATGATTAGAAATGATGGATACACAATTAGTATTAACAGGATTCTTAAAACGGGCGGAGCGATATTTCCCGAATAAAACAATCGTTTCTCGTACAAGTGAAACAACGACGCATCACATCACATATGCAGAGTATGCCAAGCGTACACGTCGCCTAGCCGACGCTTTAACAAAACTCGGGATGACACGTGGCACAAAGGTTGGTACGTTTGCATGGAATCACCACCGCCATCTTGAGGCTTATTTTGCTGTTCCTTGTGCGGGCGCTATTCTTCATACGATTAATATTCGCCTAGCACCTGAGCACATTATTTATATTATTAATCATGCGGAAGATGAAATTTTATTAATTGATGGCGATTTATTCCCACTAGTGGAGCCAGCCCTTCCGTATTTAAAAACAGTAAAGCAGATTATTGTCATGCGCGATGATACAGTCGTTCCTGAATCTAGCTTTGAAAATGTCTATTCCTATGAAGCTTTACTAGCTGAAGCAGATGAAAATTATGAATTCCCTGATGATCTAGACGAAAATTTACCAGCTGGCATGTGCTATACATCCGCTACAACTGGTATGCCAAAAGGGGTTGTTTATAATCATCGTAGTATTGTGCTACATAGCCTGGCACTTGGGTTAGCAGAATCATTTGGGGTATGTGAGCGTGATGTCAGCATGCCGATTGTCCCAATGTTCCACGTCAATGCTTGGGGGCTACCATTTGCAGCCGTGAACTACGGTATGACTCTTGTATTACCAGGTCCAATGTTTACACCGCCATTACTGCTTGATTTAATGGCACGTGAAAAAGTAACGGTGACAGCAGGGGTGCCGACCATTTGGTTAGGGGTATTAGCTGAGCAGGAAAAGAATCCGCGCGACTTATCCTCTTTACGTCTAGTCATCTCAGGCGGCTCTGCATCACCGAAAGGGCTCATTCAAGCATACGAAGAAAAATTAGGGGTACCATTCGTTGTCGGTTACGGTATGACAGAAACGTCGCCACTTGTTTCTATCTCAAACTACACGACAGAAATGGATGACTATAGCAAAGAAGAGCGACTCGATATTCGTGCTACACAAGGGCTAACCGTTTCATTAATTGAAACAGAAATAGTCAATGAAAACGGTCTTGTCCCTCAGGATGGTAAAACAATGGGCGAGCTACGGATTCGAGGACCATGGATTGCATCGGAATATTATAAAGACGAGCGCTCGTCTGAAGCATTCCGTGATGGTTGGCTGTATACTGGTGATATTGCCGTTTTGACAAAAGAAGGCTATATCAAAATTACAGACCGTACAAAGGATTTAATTAAATCTGGAGGCGAATGGATTTCTTCAGTCGATTTAGAAAATGCGCTAATGTCGCACTCTGCTGTCTTTGAAGCGGCAGTGATTGCAGTGCCACATGAAAAATGGCAAGAGCGACCACTTGCATGTGTCGTATTACATGAAGGCGCTACAGCAACAAAAGAAGAATTACTTCAATCACTTGAAGGGCAATTTGCCAATTGGTGGATTCCAGACGATGTTTTATTCTTAAAAGAAATCCCAAAAACATCGGTAGGAAAATTCTTAAAGGCAAAACTACGTGAAGAGTTAAGCGAATACTCTCGTAGCTAGCCATTCCGTTAACAGAAAAAACCACGAAGAGCTCAAATGCTTCGTGGTTTTTATTGTTCCTTATTTGTTTCTTTAGGCTCTGACTTTCGATTACTTCCTCGCTGCTGTTCCTTAATATGTTCCATTTGTTTCCCCAATGCTTTTAACTCCTTCATTGTACTTGCCATATAGCCATTTACGATAGACTCCTTATCCGTATAGACCCCCTCCTGTTATATGATATTCCTGTACACCTTGATTTGTGTCCATTTTTTCACAATATATGAAATAAAATATCAAATATAACAGGATATCTACTCGGAGGGGTTCTACCGTATCATGTTGTTATGCTGACATACTTATTCTTCATCAAATTGTTGTGGATCTGGATTCCGCCCATCTTCCTCTAGCTGCTTGCCATCCCTTAAATCCTCCATTTGCTTCCCTAAATAGATGAGTTCTTCCATGTTGTTTGCCATATAACCATTTAAAATTTTCTCATTATTATTTTTCATTATCATTCCTCCTACTTTTATGATTCCCCATCTCCGCTATTTGAACCATTTTCGCCATAAAATATTAATGGTCAAGCCTTACTAGATAGGATATACTTAATATTGAGAAATTTTTCATTCCATGAGGAGGGTACTTCCATGAGATTATTATTAGTTCTTGGTGTGTGTGCTGCATTCTTAACTGCAATCTTCACAGCTGGGTATGAAGGTAAACCGTTTTCAAAAGAAAACTAATCCTTTAACCTACACCTATTAGAAAAACACAACTCGCTTTATAGTACAGTGCGTGGATGTGTTTTCTTCCGCGGAGGATATCCATGAAACTTATACTTTCCTATCCGCCTAAAAAGACGATCGTTCAAACGGTCGTCTTTTTTCTTGACTTTTTTTATTAACATGCATATAGTTAGTTACATAAAGTAAGTAACTATAAAAAAATAAACGAAGAGAGGTTTTCTATCCGATGACTACACACTTTCATGAAAAACCAAATTTATATACATCACATGTTCAATTAAAAGTATCTGACTTAAAACGTTCCATCGAATACTATACAACGATTATTGGCTTTCAAGTCCTAAAACAAACAGAAAACACAGCTTATTTAACATTTGATCATCAAACAAGCTTGCTTTCTTTAGTAGAAGTAAAAGACGCTATTTCACCACAAGGCTTTACAGGACTTTATCACTTTGCATTATTATTACCAACTCGTAAAGACTTAGGCAATATCGTGCAACATTTTATTCAACATAATGTTCGTTTAGGCGCGGCTGACCATGATGTGAGTGAGGCACTCTATTTAAACGATCCAGACGGCAATGGCATTGAAATTTATATAGATCGCCCTGAAAATGAGTGGACTTGGAATGGGGAAGGTTACGTGCATATGGTTACAGAACAACTAAACTTCCAATCCATTTTAGCTGAAGCAGATGGCAACTGGAATGGTCTTCCTGAAGGGACAGTCATGGGACATATTCACTTATCAGTAAGTGATCTTCATAAAACGGAGGAATTTTATACAAATGTACTAGATTACAATGTGGTCTGTCGTTACGGAGGGCAAGCTTTATTTATTTCCACTGGCAACTATCACCACCATATCGGCTTAAACACTTGGCATAGTGCTGGTCGTCCTGCATTACCTGAAAATGCAGTCGGCTTAAAATCATATACCGTCGTATTACAAGATGAACGATATGCACAAGCGGTAAAAGCGAACTTAGAAGCGGCGGGTGTAACTGTTGAACAATATGATGAGGCGCCAGCATACGGTGGCAAGCAAGTATTTTCAACAGTAGACCCAAACGGGATTCGGATTATTTTCACTGTTGAAGATGAAGCATAGTTATTCAAAAGTATAGCCTTCTTTAAAAAAGTTCATAATACTTTTTAAAGAAAGGGTGTGACATCTTGGAAAACAATACATTTGCTCAACTTAGCAACGACAAGTTAGAAGAAATCACAACACTTGAAAATAAGCTCGGCGTCATTCTCATTGCTTATGATGAGGCAACAGCAACGAATCAAATGCACGGCGGCAGCCAATCTACAAGTGAGATTAATCCTTCATAACATAATTTTAAACGCCAGCTATCGTTCAGGATAACTGGCGTTTTTTATTTGATAAAATTATTTTAACCCCGGATAGTTTTGCTGTCTTAATGCTTCGTAAATTACAATGGCTGCTGTGTTGGATAAATTTAATGAGCGGATATGATCACTTTGCGGGATGCGTAAGCACATATCGCGGCGCTCGTAGGCAAAGTCTTTCGGCAAGCCTGTTGTCTCTTTACCGAACATAAAATAAATGTCACGTGCTGTATCGCTAAAATCATGTGTCGTAAATGGCTCATCGCTATATGTTTCAATTAAATACACATCGCCATCCTTTGCATACTCCACAAAATCGTCAAGCGAATCATGGTACACCACGTTGACGTGCTCCCAATAATCAAGCCCTGCACGCTTTAACATTTTATCGTCAGTCGAAAAACCAAGCGGACGAATTAAATGTAAACTTGTATTTGTTCCCGCGCACGTACGTGCAATATTTCCTGTATTTGCAGGGATTTCTGGTTGATATAAAACAACATGTAACGGCAAAGTAAAGACCTCTTTCTTATAATAATGCTAATCCTTTTTGAATTTCTTCTAATACTTCTGTATCGATTTCACGTGTTATCGCACGTTGTAATGCTTGTTCGGCTTCAGGGCCACCAATTTTGCCGAGTGCCCATGCCGCAGTGCCACGAATGACGGGACGTTCATCTTTTTGTAACACGTCAATTAGCGCTGGTACTGCCGACTCTTCTTTAAAATGAGCTAACGCTAAAATGGCATTTCGCTGAATTGGCTTTTTCCCACGCCATGAACCTGATACATGGCCAAATTTAGCTTTAAATTCTTTATTTGAAATCGACAAAAGCGGTGTTAATAAGGGCTTGGCAATTTCAGGGTCAGGCGTAAATTCAGCATGTATCCAGTTGGCCTTTCCTTTATTTTTGGGACAGACCGTCTGACACGTATCACACCCATATAAACGATTTCCGATTTTCCCGCGAAACTCGTCTGGTAAAAAGCCTTTCGTTTGTGTTAAGTACGCGATACAACGTTGTGCATTTAATTGTCCTGGCTCTACAATGGCACCCGTCGGACACACATCTATACAAAGCCTACAATCCCCACACTCATCCTCAATGGGCGTATCTGGTGCAAACGGAATATTTGTAATGAGCTCACCTAAATAAACGTATGAGCCAAACTCAGGTGTAATAATGGAACAATTTTTCCCGTTCCAACCGATGCCCGCACGCTCCGCCACCGCCCTATCTACTAGCTCACCTGTATCAACCATCGACTTAATACGCACATCGGGTACACGCTCTATCAGCCACTGTTCTATTTTCATCAAACGTTCGCGTACAGCAACGTGGTAGTCCACTCCCCAGGAAGCACGACAAAAAATACCGCGGCGCTCCCCTTTCTTCCCAACTGGCGCATCCTTCATTTTGGATGGATAAGCAATCGCAATGGCAATGATACTTTCTGCGCTATCGAGTAGCTGCAGCGGCTCTGTTCGCAATTCCACATCAGACTCCTCAAAACCTGACTGAAACCCAAGCTCTTGCTGACGGCGCAATCTATTTTTTAATTCATGAAATGGCGAGGCCGTTGTGAAACCGATTTTATCTACACCGATAGATTTTGCATATGCAATCAGCTCTTGTTGCAGTTCTGCAATACGCATTTCCTCACCTTCCTTATGATACAATTAACAAAAAACGTTGGAGTGATTACATGAATATCTCACTTGATGCATCACTGATTGAAAAACATAGCCAATTTAAAATCGGCATTATTTATTATACCAAAATTACGGTCTCACACTCTCCTCAAATGATTAAAGGACGCATGCAACTTTATCAGGAAAATTTATTTTTGGAAATGCAAGACAAACCTGTAACGGAACGTGCTGGTATTCAAGAATGGCGTACATTGTGGAAAACACTTGGTGCTGATCCAAATCGTTATCGCCATTCTGCTGAAAGCTTAATGCGACGAATCGCAAAACAAAATTACCTAACACCTGTTCATGCAGCTGTTGACTTAAATAATTTCTTTTCATTGCAATATGAAATGCCTATTGGGATTTATGATATAGCCAAGCTCGAAGGAGATATTGTCATTGCCTTAGGAAATGAGGAAACAGGTTATGAAGGATTAAATGGTCGTTATAACATACTAAAAAACATCCCGTATTCGCGAGACAAGCTAGGGGCATTCGGCAGCCCATTTGTCGATTCACTTCGTACTGCGACATCAGAAGAAACGACACAAGCTCTTCACATTTTCTATTTACCACCTTCGATTGATGAGGCTAAGGCAAGACAACTCCTTACATCTTCTGGTAATATGTTTACGCAAGTGAATGGTGGCGACTACATAATCGATGTACTTTCTACCGAGTCACGACATACTTCTTTATAAGGAGCGATTCCATGATTTCATTAGCAGAAGCCGTTAAACTAAAATCGATTTTAAATAAGAAGAAACAAGAGCTAATTTCAGAGATTCATAGCGTATCACATACGATTGTAGAAAAAGGTGAAGAGCCAAAAATACCTGAACGTACTTTACAAGTGATTGATGCTGAATTACAAGAAATACGCAATGATTCACGTACTTTGGACCGTTTAATTTACGAAGCGAATATTCAAAATACGATTATGTTTGAAAATGAAGCATATACACTTGTTGAGGCGATTGAGTTAGCGATTCAACTTCGTTCACAAGCATCGTTATATAAAGACCTTGGTTCATCTGAGAAAGAGTCATTCTTCCACGGTTCAGGCGATACGATCTTTTATCGTGTCGCATTATATGAGCCAAATGAATATCGCGTCAACGCAAACGAACTTGAAAAATCCGCGCATCGCCTATCCAACGCGATCAATGCGAAAAACTATCAAGTACAAATCGACTTTGACGATTCGAAATACTTCTAAGCTCGGGGCGGTGAGACTCCAAACCGAGTTTGTTACGGGTGTTCTTCGCTTTTTTGCATATTTCACAACTTGACTGCTATATGCAAACCGATGACCAATCACCTGTTACTTTCATTACCTTTAACAAATGACCAACTATTGCTAAAGGCTCAATTTACTAACTTGATTTTAACACTCGTAACAAATTGAGCGTGACCGCCTTCGTGCAGTCACGCTCTACTTATTCCACCCCAGGTAAAATACGTAATACTTTTTCATTTGCATCTAAGATGGCGTCAACACCTAGAGGGATACCGATATTCGGAGTGCAATGACCAATCATAAACCCTGAAACAACAGGCTTTTGAAGTGGGGCTAAATAGTCTCGCATGATCTCAACTACTTGCTCATGCGTCTCCCCTTCTCCTAAATTCGTAAACTGCCCAATGACAAAACCTGCTGCTTGCTCTAATTTACGTGCTAAACGTAACTGATTCATCATCCCATCAATTCGTTCAAGCGATTCCCCGATATCTTCTAAAAGAACAATTTTGCCGCGCGCATCAAACTCAAACTTCGTACCAAGTGTACTGACTAAACGATTTAAATTGCCACCTGTTAGCTCTCCGCGAACGATGCCACCTGATAACGTCTCTAGTGGACTAATCATTTCATCATATTGCATTTCGATTGGTGTAAATAATTGTTGAAACATTTTGGCCGATAGCGCGTCAAGTGGCTCTAGCCCATTTGATAACATCGGTCCATGAAATGTCACGACATCCGCAAACTCATTGACAGCCGTATGTAAATACGTAATATCTGAAAAGCCCCAAATAATTTTTGGATTTTCCTCGATTAATTGATAATCGATTTTGTCTGCCAGCCGTCCTGCACCATAGCCACCGCACACACAAAAGATGGCTTTCACCGCTGGGTCTTGCACCATTGTATGTAAATCTTCCACTCGTTCTTCATCTGTCCCAGCAAGCATTCCATGTGACATCCCAATGGTTTGTCCAAGTTTATAATGAAGACCGAATGATTCAATAAAATCTATTTTCGTTTGTAGTTGTTCCATTTTTAATGAACTACTTAGTGCTACAAGCCCTACTGTGTCTCCGCTTTTTATTCTTTTTGGGCGTATTTTCATTGCCTCATTCCCCCTTTTTGTTAATGTTGTTATTTTAACATATGAAGTGCATTGCATTATGTAATGTTCTATTCCTATAATTGTATTTGAGTTTTCGAAATAATTTTAAAAAGGAGTTTTTATTATGAAATTCCCACCACAGCTTTTGCTCGTCCTTGCCACATTACTTTGGGGTGGTAACTTTGTTATTGGACGAGCTGTAACGGGGGATATCCCGCCTGTTACACTCGCTTTCTTACGGTGGTGTGTAGCTTTTATAATCTTTTTACCGATCGCTTATAGCCGTACAAAACAAGAATGGTCTATGATCAAAGCAAATTGGCCTGCTGTCATTGTGATGGCTATTACAGGTGTTGCTTGCTTTAATACACTTGTCTACATCGGGCTCCATTCTACAACGTCGATTAATGCCTCTTTAATGAATTCATCGACACCGATTATTATTTACATATTATCCTTTATCTTTTTGAAAGAACGCTTATCCAAATTCCAGCTGTTCGGCACAGCGCTATCATTAACAGGTGTTGCCTTTATTATTTCCGGAGGCTCACTTGAAAGTTTACTTGCCTTCTCCTTTAATAAAGGAGACTTAATTGTCCTTATAGCTGTCGTTTGTTGGGGTGTGTACTCACTTCTCGTCAAACAATATGCTGGACGCTTACCGGGCTACTCCACGTTTCTCGTGACAATTGCATTAGGTGCACTTATGCTATTACCGTTTACGATTTATGAATTAACGACAACATCAGCTGAGATTGTATGGTCATTCAGTACAATCAGCGCTATTTTATATGTCGGGATTGCCGCATCCATTGTAGCATTTTTAAGTTGGAACACGGGCGTCGTAGCACTCGGGGCAAATAAAGCGAGTATTTATCTTAATTTTATCCCGCTTTTCGCTGCTATTTTTGCGGTGTTATTTATCGGTGAAGATTTACGAATCGCACAAGTCATCGGTGGTCTTGCTGTTATTTGCGGTGTTATATTATCGAATAAGAAGTAGAACAAGCAGGCTCGCTAGCGGCCTGCTTTACAGTATAGACAAAGTCGAAGTTTGACTTTGTCTATACTTATTTTCAGGTAAAACTTAAAACAGCAACATATGCAGACTGTCTTGAAAACGCAGTACGAAAGCGTTTGTCAACTGTCTGAATTTCACTATTTCACACCTGTATAAATAACCGTTACATCTGGATGATTGTGTAATGCACTTGCTGGGAAATCTTCTGTTACTTCGCCCAAACGTAAACGATCGTATGCTTCTTGTTTTGAAGCACCTGAAATTAATAGCACAATTTTACGCGATTGCATAATTGTTTTAATACCCATTGTAATCGCATGTGTCGGTACATCTTCTGGCTTATCGAAGTAAATTTTATTCGCTTCACGTGTTGACTCTGTTAGTTCAACAATGTTTGTACCTGCTTCGAATGAAGAACCTGGTTCATTAAAGCCAATATGTCCGTTCACACCAATGCCTAAAAGCTGCATGTCAATGCCACCTGCCGCTTCGATTGCCACATCATAATCAGTAGCCGCTTTTTCAACGTCCGCTACATTACCAGCTGGTACATGAATGTTTTTACGTTTCATATCAATATGATTAAATAAATGTTCGTCCATATAATAGTGGTAGCTCACTTTATTTTCAGGTGCTATACCAATATACTCATCTAAGTTAAACGATGTAGCCTCAGCAAACGAACTTTCACCAGCTTGATAGCTCGCGACTAACTCTTTATAGAAGCCTTCTGGTGTCCCCCCTGTAGCCATACCAAATACACTTTGTTTATGTTCTTTTAATTGTACTTTAAACAGATCTGCCGCTAACTTACTCATTTCCTCATAGCTAGCCGCTTCAATCCATTTCATATTTGTTTTCGAGTTCATTTTGTTTACCCTACTTTCATTCGTTCTCATGTTATACTCATAACCGCAAAATAACAACTGTAAATCCTTGTTACAATAGGCTTTCTTATCGTTTATCAATATGACATGTATGTGTTAATTTTAAATGAAATAACCTTATTAATCTATGTAAAAGATATGGCTATTTTAAGGATATAAATGAACAAGGGGTTAGATACAGTCTCTAAGCTCTTATTCATATTGCTACTGCTGTTCCCCTTTTGATATTCTTACCCTAAATGTATTTATTCGTCGTCTGTGTTAACTCAATTTTTGTTTGACACATAAAAAGATTACCTCAGCTACTTATAGTGAGGCGATCTGATTTATAAGTTTTTATCCTATTGAAACTGAAAATGAGGCAATTGATTTATTGCGCTTCTTTCTTATACCATCTATCTCCACCATGGGCTAAATTATAGAACATATTACCTTCACCAGCATTGAAAGTATCAATGTATGCTTTACTTCAATTTTACTATTGATTGCCCGTACTTCCATTTTAATCTCTGAACAAAACAATCAACTCCAAAATGAGCCAACACTTTGCTTACAAACTACCTAATTTTAATTATTCTATATTTTCATTTTTTTCAAAAAATAAAGATTGAATATGTTGTAGCAAGCATGCAATACTTAAGATGTATACTACTAAAGGAGGCTAGTAGATGTTTAACTTACAAGATAAAGTAGCAATTGTAACAGGTGGATCATCAGGAATTGGACTGGCAACAGTAAAGGCATTTGTCGCAAAAGGTGCAAAGGTCATTTTATCAGATATTAATACGGAGGCTGGTAATCAACATGTTGCATCTATCCGTGAATCTGGTGGAGAAGCGTCATTCTTTGAGGCAAATGTTGCAGATGAAGCTGCAGTACAAGCATTAGTGAAGTTCGCTGTCGATACTTACGGTAAATTAGACATTATTGTTAATAATGCTGGTATTGGTGTATTAGCTCCTACACATGAATTATCCTTTGAAGAATATAACCACGTGATTAAAGTCAACCAAGATAGTGTTTTCTATGGAAGTAAATATGCTATTCAAGAGTTTTTAAAAACCGGTGGCGGTGCAATTGTAAGTGTTGCTTCAATTTTAGGCACAGTTGGAGAGCCTGGTGCATTCGCTTATAATGCATCAAAGGGTGCTGTCAATATTATGACAAAGTCTTTAGCTGCTGAATATTCGGGCCAAAACATTCGAGTCAATTCTGTTTGTCCAGGCTATGTAGAATCAGGGATGGTAAACAAAGAGGCACTAGGCGATTTTTATGACGGATTAGTCGCCCGTCATCCAATTGGCCGCCTTGGACGTCCTGAAGAAATTGCACACGCAATTGTTTTCCTCTGTGAAAATGAATTTGTTACTGGCTGTAATTTACTAGTAGACGGCGGATATACAGCTGTTTAAAAAATATTGACGTTTAAACTAATGAAGTATTAAAAGTGATATACGACAATTAAAATACTTCTTTCATGTGGTGATAAATCGTAAAGGCCATCTACTTTTTGTAAATTTTGTGCGAATTGTACATTACCTACTGCAAAGCCGACTAATCCCATTAGCATAGCAGTAGGCTTGAATACGATATGGTGAAACGTTCAGCACACAATTACAAGTTATTTTTGTCTTATTAAGAGAAAAGGGGCCGTCTGAAAAGACATTTTGAGACGGCACCTTTGCGACGAGGATGGTGGCATTTTGATGTGACCACCGCAGGAGCAATATTTCTTAATGGATAATTGTTAAGAAATAAAGGGGTGTCCAGAAAGTTTTTACTTTCTGGACACCCCCTTTACTAGTTAAATTGATACCGGTAGTCGGGACCACAAACAGTTCGTAAAAGCTTATGTAAAATGATTGGCTATGTAAACCTCAAAAATACTTACTTCTCTTTTATTAACCATGTCATGCCTCAAGCATAGGTGTTTCTCTCATTACATTATACCGTTCAGAAGTTAAACTGCTTTTACTTGATCCGTTTCAGCACCTTGATTTAATGCCAAAAGTAATTTTTCTGCATCATGTTGTAAATCGACAAGACTCTCTGCCTCTTGAACTAGTTTTTGCATTGTACTTAATTCATCATCGCTAATTTCAACTAGCTCTTCAAACATTTCAACGGATTCCCTGGAAATGAAAGAAATGTCTCTCATGGCGGCCATAATTTGCTGAGAGCTTGACGATAACTCTTCCGTACTTGCAGATGAATTTGCATTATTGTCAGCAATAATTTTTATAGTATCTACAATCTTTTCGAACATCGTGCCAATTTCTAAAATGGTTGTATTCGTTTGTGCAAACTCTTCTGTTCCTTGATTCATTGATGTGACAACTTTGTCTGTCTCTTCTTGAATATTTTTTACAATATTCGATACTTCAGCAGCTGACTGACGTGATTGTTCAGCTAATTTACGCACTTCATCAGCAACTACAGCAAACCCTTTACCGTGTTCACCTGCACGGGCTGCTTCGATAGCTGCGTTCAATGCTAATAAATTAATTTGCTCTGAAATCCCCGTAATGACTTTCACAATCATACCAATTTCGTGTGATTTTTCCCCAAGTATATTGATTGCATCAAATGTCGTATTAATCGTTTGATCAAATTGCTCCATTTTTACCATAGAATCTTTTAACTTTTCGTTACCTTCTTGTGTCAATTCTAACGTCGTATTCGATTGTTCTGAAATTTGGTTTGATCTGATAGATAGTTCTTCAATCGCCTCTGTCATATCTTCGATAGAAGTAGAACTCTCTTCAGTAGCGACTAATTGCTTTTTTAACCCTTTCCCTACCTCATCGATCGCGGCCCTTACAATATCAGCCTTCTCAGCTGCGTATTCCCCATGTTCAGTAAGGTTCTCACCTTTTCCATTCACATTTTTTGCGAATGAATGAAATTGCTCTCTTATTTGATCTACTGATAATCCCTCTATTCCGTTTATAACCTCATGCGTTATATCGGAATGACGTTTAAGCGAAAAATATTGGTAAGCAAAATACAAAGATGTACATAATAAAACTACAATAATCCCCAGCATGATCGCGTCCATAAAAAATCTCCTATTCTACTAACGTATTTAGCTCTTTAACAATGATGTAAATGCCATCTGCTACAGTCGATGGAATATGGCTTAGCCTCTCATTGTTTTCATATTTATGAACAATATAGTTTCCTTCTACGTCTACATATTTTGTCATGCCATGATACTTCTCCATCAAACGCATTGACTTCGGATTTGTTGCTTCCCCTAACACAAGTCGTAAGCCTTCTTCTGTTGCTCTTTCTATCAATAAATCGCTTAACCTTTGTACAATTTCATGACGATTATGCTCAGCAATGATACCTAATAAAAATAAATGCAATATTTCTCCATCTTCCATATCTTTTCCATAACGTTTTTTATAATCATTTAGGAAACGGATATCAATATCTTCTAATACACGCATTACTACATTCATATCAGCAAACGTGCCGTCAAAAATATCCCCTTCGATAATTTCAAGGGCATTTGTATCCCCAACTAATGCACCTACCACATTTTGTTCTTGATCTAGCGCAACGGCACAATAGCCTTGGTGAGCATTTGTCTCGATATATTCCTTTGTAAATTGATAAAAATCTTCGTAAGGTAATTCTAAGGCGTACCCAATGATTGGTTCTTGCACCCATTTGCCAGCAACATCTACTCCAATAAATGTGCTTGCGATACACGCTGCTGCCTTTTCAATTAAATCTGGCTGATCCTTTGTAAGGATTTCATATGTATATAAAGCTTCAATCGTTTGCATGGTAAAATTCCTCTCTAAGATGTGATTATATTTAATTCAAGACTAACGCATTGCTAATTGCGAAACATTGTCCACTACTGTTCCTGGGAAGTTAACTCCCTCTAAAGCATTTCGCACTTGCACATATGCAATTTTAGAGCGTGGATTGACAATAACAATATCTTTGAAACCTAGTGATGCATAAAACATGAGTGTTTGCCCTAGCTCTGCCGAAATCTTTGAAGGAACAGGTGATTGATAAGTTCCATCCGCTACAAATGTATAAGTATTTTTCGGTACTTTTGCCACGGTCTCTTGCAAATCGTTTAAATATTCCTCTACAACCTCTGCTTTAAGAAACCCTTGTATTTGAATGTGTAATTCTTTTTTTGCTTCGTAAATCGCCATTTTATATTTCGGTTTATCAACGACTATCATCTCTACTCTCCTTTTTATTATAATATTGATGATGTTTGCCTATTTTTTATCAAATCTACTAAGCTCACTACACCAAGACGTCATTCCATTTTCGCTACAGTTGATTACACCTCCCCCCTTGCTTTTCTCTAAACAAAAAAGCTATCCCTGATAATAATTAGGACAGCCAAATAATCACTTATTATTTTAGCAACCCGACTATCATTATCCAGGAGGATTTTAGACTCGTAGCTTTGCGTCCTTATCTTTCAATAAGTTTGCCTTTTCAATTTAAGGAAAAATCATAATAATATCACATTAATATGTTAATAGTATAAATTATTTGTAAATTTTTTTCTATAATAGTACTTTTTCTAACGAATATCGGACCTATTCGAGTAACTTTTTGATAATAATTAGAAAGAAGGAGATAATAAGGTACTATTAGAAGATTATACAAAGAGGAATTTTCTACTCCTTCCCAAGTGGCAAGGAAAGTAAAGAAGGAGGATTTGTGGAATTATTTTACTATTACTAACATCCTATATTTACCGTATAGTAAAAAGAACGATAACAATGATTGTTGTAAATAAAAAAATAATCACCTCAGGAGGAGCTAGTGCGCTAAAATGAACACTCGAATACAATTATTGATGTTACTATGTCTAAGTGCGAAGAGGTGTTTTACAACAATGGAAAGCACCTCAAATGGATTGGGGATCTATCGTGCTAAATCAAAGTACAAGGTAATTAGTAACTCAAATGAAAAGAAACTACAGTCTAGGCACAATCTGCTCTTTATACGTTTTTTGTTTCTTATATAGAGTTTACATTCATTCCTTATACCTTGAACACAAACTCCTTCTAATTCGCTCCTATGCATACCTGTTTCAAGCAATAAAAGCATAAAGATGTTAATTCCTCACACCCACAAAAGAACGTAAATGCCGCTGATGTAAAAGCACTTGTAATTGTTCATGCTTAAAGGTCTCAACTACTTTTCTTCGGTCTTTTAGTAGTCTAATGTAATGTCACTTAATAGATTACTTTTAGTGTGCCGTTTACGATACAGAAAATTTAAAAATGCTCTAATGGCTCTTAAACGCGTGTTAATTGTTACTGTTTGTAATCCTTTTTTCTTGCAGATGCAAGATTAAACTCTTTTTCTCTAAGCATAAAAAACAATAATTTATTTCTGTAATACTGGATTGTTTGAGATCTTAAATTTCTGATTAGACAATCATCAACAAATAAAGAAAAAGCCGTTTGAAAATCAATCTCTTTGATCACTTTTTGTTATGTTAATGATTTATAATTTCTGGATAGATTATTCGTTTTTACGCCTTGCCATAATAATTCCTCCTTGTTTATGACAGGATACGCATACGATTTTATGTAAGAATTTTATTTAAGATAAATAAAAAACGCTCCTTACAATGTGTTGTAAGAAACGTTGATTTCACTGCATTGGCAAGCAGTATTATGATACCGGTAGTCGGGGTCGAACCGACACTCCAGAGGAACACGATTTTGAGTCGTGCGCGTCTGCCAATTCCGCCATACCGGCATGATTTTATTGGAACAAAATTGAGATAAAAAAAAACCGGATACCCGATTTCAATAAAATTCTGGAGGCGGCTACCGGATTTGAACCGGTGATAAGGGTGTTGCAGACCCGTGCCTTACCACTTGGCTAAGCCGCCAGAGAATATTGGAGCGGAAGACGGGGTTCGAACCCGCGACCCCCACCTTGGCAAGGTGGTGTTCTACCACTGAACTACTTCCGCGAATGGCTGGGGTACTAGGATTCGAACCTAGGCATGACGGAATCAAAATCCGTTGCCTTACCGCTTGGCTATACCCCAACAATATTTTTACAATTATTATTTATATAATGGGGCGACTGAAGGGAATCGAACCCTCGAATGTCGGAACCACAATCCGATGCGTTAACCACTTCGCCACAATCGCCACTATATCAATGAAGATAAAGGATGGGGCGGATGAAGGGAATCGAACCCTCGAATGTCGGAACCACAATCCGATGCGTTAACCACTTCGCCACACCCGCCACTGTTCTTCTTAATTATCTGAAATAAAAAATGGCAGGGGCAGTAGGAATCGAACCCACACCAAAGGTTTTGGAGACCTCTATTCTACCGTTGAACTATGCCCCTAAATGGTGGAGGGGGACGGATTCGAACCGCCGAACCCGAAGGAGCGGATTTACAGTCCGCCGCGTTTAGCCACTTCGCTACCCCTCCAAAATGGTGCCGGCGATAGGAGTCGAACCCACGACCTACTGATTACAAGTCAGTTGCTCTACCAACTGAGCTACACCGGCAATTTGGAAATATGGTGGGTCAGGACGGAATCGAACCGCCGACACTTAGAGCTTCAATCTAATGCTCTACCAACTGAGCTACTGACCCATATAAATATAATTTTAAATAAATGGCGGTCCCGACCGGGATCGAACCGGCGATCTCCTGCGTGACAGGCAGGCATGTTAACCGCTACACCACGGGACCATTGGTTGCGGGGACAGGATTTGAACCTGTGACCTTCGGGTTATGAGCCCGACGAGCTACCGAACTGCTCCACCCCGCGATAATACTATTAAAATGATATGGTGGAGGATGACGGGCTCGAACCGCCGACCCCCTGCTTGTAAGGCAGGTGCTCTCCCAGCTGAGCTAATCCTCCATCTGGGTTTATTTAAATGGTGACCCGTACGGGATTCGAACCCGTGTTACCGCCGTGAAAGGGCGGTGTCTTAACCACTTGACCAACGGGCCAATAATGTAATATTTAGGCTGGCGGAGAGTAAGGGATTTGAACCCTTGAGACAGCGTTAACCGCCTACACGATTTCCAATCGTGCTCCTTCGACCTCTCGGACAACTCTCCAAGAAGAATGGCTCCGAAGGTAGGACTCGAACCTACGACCAACCGGTTAACAGCCGGTTGCTCTACCACTGAGCTACTTCGGAATATTTTTATTGGTAAGCCTAGCGATGTCCTACTCTCACAGGGGGAAGCCCCCAACTACCATCGGCGCTAAAGAGCTTAACTTCCGTGTTCGGTATGGGAACGGGTGTGACCTCTTTGCCATCATCACTAGACTTTTGAAAGACATTTCAAATTATATCATACTCAAAATTAGTATTCAAGTATTTTAATTTTTTTGTTCCTTCAAAACTGGATAAACGGTACATTGTGCAATTCACAAAATGTGGTTAAGTCCTCGACCGATTAGTATTCGTCAGCTCCATGTGTCGCCACACTTCCACCTCGAACCTATCTACCTGATCGTCTTTCAGGGGTCTTACTTACTTGCGTAATGGGAAATCTCATCTTGAGGGGGGCTTCATGCTTAGATGCTTTCAGCACTTATCCCGTCCATACATAGCTACCCAGCGATGCCGTTGGCACGACAACTGGTACACCAGCGGTATGTCCATCCCGGTCCTCTCGTACTAAGGACAGCTCCTCTCAAATTTCCTACGCCCACGACGGATAGGGACCGAACTGTCTCACGACGTTCTGAACCCAGCTCGCGTACCGCTTTAATGGGCGAACAGCCCAACCCTTGGGACCGACTACAGCCCCAGGATGCGATGAGCCGACATCGAGGTGCCAAACCTCCCCGTCGATGTGGACTCTTGGGGGAGATAAGCCTGTTATCCCCGGGGTAGCTTTTATCCGTTGAGCGATGGCCCTTCCATGCGGAACCACCGGATCACTAAGCCCGTCTTTCGACCCTGCTCGACTTGTAGGTCTCGCAGTCAAGCTCCCTTGTGCCTTTACACTCTACGAATGATTTCCAACCATTCTGAGGGAACCTTTGGGCGCCTCCGTTACCTTTTAGGAGGCGACCGCCCCAGTCAAACTGTCCGCCTGACACTGTCTCCTACCCCGCTAAGGGGCATGGGTTAGAAATTCAGTACAACCAGGGTAGTATCCCACCGACGCCTCCACCGAAGCTAGCGCTCCGGTTTCTCTGGCTCCTACCTATCCTGTACAAGTTGCACCAAATTTCAATATCAAGCTACAGTAAAGCTCCACGGGGTCTTTCCGTCCTGTCGCGGGTAACCTGCATCTTCACAGGTACTATAATTTCACCGAGTCTCTCGTTGAGACAGTGCCCAGATCGTTACGCCTTTCGTGCGGGTCGGAACTTACCCGACAAGGAATTTCGCTACCTTAGGACCGTTATAGTTACGGCCGCCGTTTACTGGGGCTTCAATTCATAGCTTCGCTTGCGCTAACCACTCCTCTTAACCTTCCAGCACCGGGCAGGCGTCAGCCCCTATACGTCACCTTACGGTTTTGCAGAGACCTGTGTTTTTGCTAAACAGTCGCCTGGGCCTATTCACTGCGGCTCTCTCGGGCTTTCACCCTACCAGAGCACCCCTTCTCCCGAAGTTACGGGGTCATTTTGCCGAGTTCCTTAACGAGAGTTCTCTCGCACACCTTAGGATTCTCTCCTCGACTACCTGTGTCGGTTTGCGGTACGGGTACCTCCCACCTCGATAGAGGCTTTTCTTGGCAGCGTGAGATCAGGAACTTCGTCCATACGGACTCGTCATCACAGCTCAATGTATTAGTACGCGGATTTGCCTACGTACACACCTTACTGCTTGAACAGAGACAACCAACGCTCTGCTTACCCTACCCTTCTGCGTCCCCCCATTTCTCAAACGGTGGGGAGGTAGTACAGGAATATCAACCTGTTGTCCATCGCCTACGCCTGTCGGCCTCGGCTTAGGTCCCGACTAACCCTGAGCGGACGAGCCTTCCTCAGGAAACCTTAGTCATACGGTGGACAGGATTCTCACCTGTCTTTCGCTACTCATACCGGCATTCTCACTTCTAACCGCTCCACCAGTCCTTCCGGTCTGACTTCAGCGCAGTTAGAACGCTCTCCTACCACTCACACCAATGGTGTGAATCCACAGCTTCGGTGAATCGTTTAGCCCCGATACATTTTCGGCGCAGCGTCACTCGACCAGTGAGCTATTACGCACTCTTTAAATGATGGCTGCTTCTAAGCCAACATCCTGGTTGTCTAAGCAACGCCACATCCTTTTCCACTTAACGATTACTTTGGGACCTTAGCTGGTGGTCTGGGCTGTTTCCCTTTTGACTACGGATCTTATCACTCGCAGTCTGACTCCCGTGCATAAATATCCGGCATTCGGAGTTTGTCTGAATTCGGTAAAGCGAGATGCCCCCCTAGTCCAAACAGTGCTCTACCTCCGGTATTCTCATCACGAGGCTAGCCCTAAAGCTATTTCGGAGAGAACCAGCTATCTCCAAGTTCGATTGGAATTTCTCCGCTACCCACACCTCATCCCCGCACTTTTCAACGTGCGTGGGTTCGGGCCTCCAGTGAGTGTTACCTCACCTTCACCCTGGACATGGGTAGATCACCTGGTTTCGGGTCTACGACCACGTACTACATCGCCCTATTCAGACTCGCTTTCGCTGCGGCTCCGTCTTCACAACTTAACCTCGCACGTAATCGTAACTCGCCGGTTCATTCTACAAAAGGCACGCTATCACCCATTAACGGGCTCTAACTACTTGTAGGCACACGGTTTCAGGTTCTCTTTCACTCCCCTCCCGGGGTGCTTTTCACCTTTCCCTCACGGTACTGGTTCACTATCGGTCACTAGGTAGTATTTAGCCTTGGGAGATGGTCCTCCCGGATTCCGACGGAATTTCACGTGTTCCGCCGTACTCAGGATCCACTCTGGAGGGCATGTACTTTCGACTACAGGGCTATTACCTGCTCTGGCGGACCTTTCCAAGTCGCTTCGCCTAATACATGCCTTTGTAACTCCGTATAGAGTGTCCTACAACCCCAAGAGGCAAGCCTCTTGGTTTGGGCTCTTCCCGTTTCGCTCGCCGCTACTCAGGGAATCGAATTTTCTTTCTCTTCCTCCAGGTACTTAGATGTTTCAGTTCCCTGGGTCTGTCTCCAGTACGCTATGAATTCACGTAAAGGTACTACGCCATTAAACGTAGTGGGTTCCCCCATTCGGAAATCCCCGGATCAAAGCTTACTTACAGCTCCCCGAGGCATATCGGTGTTAGTGCCGTCCTTCATCGACTCCTAGTGCCAAGGCATCCACCGTGCGCCCTTAATAACTTAACCAAGTTATACTTGAACAACGTTCAAGATTTTAAGTTGACACGTCAATGTTACTTGACTTGTTTTGACTCTTATCTATTTAAAATAGAAATTTGTGTTTGCTTTCAATGTCGTTTTATCCAGTTTTCAAAGAACAAAATTACTGATTTACATCACATTGCGATATAAATCAATATATTTGGTGGAGCCTAGCGGGATCGAACCGCTGACCTCCTGCGTGCAAGGCAGGCGCTCTCCCAGCTGAGCTAAGGCCCCAAATGAAGAGGTATATAAAATATATATGGTGGGCCTAAATGGACTCGAACCATCGACCTCACGCTTATCAGGCGTGCGCTCTAACCAGCTGAGCTATAGGCCCTCTTTAAAAGTTTACTATTATAAACTTTCAAAACTGAACGCAAAACGTTAACTACTGACCATGTCAGTATTCCGAAAATATCCTTAGAAAGGAGGTGATCCAGCCGCACCTTCCGATACGGCTACCTTGTTACGACTTCACCCCAATCATCTATCCCACCTTCGGCGGCTGGCTCCAAAAGGTTACCTCACCGACTTCGGGTGTTACAAACTCTCGTGGTGTGACGGGCGGTGTGTACAAGGCCCGGGAACGTATTCACCGCGGCATGCTGATCCGCGATTACTAGCGATTCCGGCTTCATGTAGGCGAGTTGCAGCCTACAATCCGAACTGAGAACGGTTTTATCGGATTAGCTCCCCCTCGCGGGTTGGCAACCGTTTGTACCGTCCATTGTAGCACGTGTGTAGCCCAGGTCATAAGGGGCATGATGATTTGACGTCATCCCCACCTTCCTCCGGTTTGTCACCGGCAGTCACCTTAGAGTGCCCAACTGAATGATGGCAACTAAGATCAAGGGTTGCGCTCGTTGCGGGACTTAACCCAACATCTCACGACACGAGCTGACGACAACCATGCACCACCTGTCACCGTTGTCCCCGAAGGGAAAACTATGTCTCCATAGTGGTCACCGGGATGTCAAGACCTGGTAAGGTTCTTCGCGTTGCTTCGAATTAAACCACATGCTCCACCGCTTGTGCGGGCCCCCGTCAATTCCTTTGAGTTTCAGTCTTGCGACCGTACTCCCCAGGCGGAGTGCTTAATGCGTTAGCTGCAGCACTAAGGGGCGGAAACCCCCTAACACTTAGCACTCATCGTTTACGGCGTGGACTACCAGGGTATCTAATCCTGTTTGCTCCCCACGCTTTCGCGCCTCAGCGTCAGTTACAGACCAGAAAGTCGCCTTCGCCACTGGTGTTCCTCCAAATCTCTACGCATTTCACCGCTACACTTGGAATTCCACTTTCCTCTTCTGCACTCAAGTCCCCCAGTTTCCAATGACCCTCCACGGTTGAGCCGTGGGCTTTCACATCAGACTTAAAGGACCGCCTGCGCGCGCTTTACGCCCAATAATTCCGGACAACGCTTGCCACCTACGTATTACCGCGGCTGCTGGCACGTAGTTAGCCGTGGCTTTCTAATAAGGTACCGTCAAGGTACAGCCAGTTACTACTGTACTTGTTCTTCCCTTACAACAGAGTTTTACGAACCGAAATCCTTCTTCACTCACGCGGCGTTGCTCCATCAGGCTTTCGCCCATTGTGGAAGATTCCCTACTGCTGCCTCCCGTAGGAGTCTGGGCCGTGTCTCAGTCCCAGTGTGGCCGATCACCCTCTCAGGTCGGCTACGCATCGTCGCCTTGGTGAGCCGTTACCTCACCAACTAGCTAATGCGCCGCGGGCCCATCCTGTAGCGATAGCAGAACCATCTTTCAACTTTCTAACATGTATTAGAAAGTATTATTCGGTATTAGCCCCGGTTTCCCGGAGTTATCCCAAACTACAGGGCAGGTTGCCCACGTGTTACTCACCCGTCCGCCGCTAACTTTCATCTGATGCAAGCATCAAATGAAAGTCCGCTCGACTTGCATGTATTAGGCACGCCGCCAGCGTTCGTCCTGAGCCAGGATCAAACTCTCCATAAAAGAATTTGAGTAAGCTCAAATTTGCTGGCATCATGTTTGATGTCCAAAATTTTGTTTCTTATTTAGAAACATTTATTGTTAACGTTTTGCTTGTTCAGTTTTCAAAGTTCATATTGTTTTTCGCTCATTTCAGCGACTTCTCTAATTTAACATTTTCATTTTCGTTTGTCAACAACTTTTTAAAAAGTTTTTTTCATGAATGACTCTCGAAGATTGATATTTTAAAGCGTCACGTCTTAGCGACAATTAATATATTACAATACAGAAATATTAAATGTCAACACTTTTTCAAAAAAAATTCCGAGGCATGTCACACATGCCTCGATTACTATACTATAAGCCATATTCGCTTTCAATAAACTGTTTATCTACTCGATAATGACGATGGAATACGATTTCATTTTTTGCGATTACAGGCTCTACAATAATATAACCTTTATCAATTAAATACTCGACAAATACCTCTAAATCTGTAGAGTAATAGCTTAACTCTTCATGAGCGTGTAACTCTTGAATTTTCCAAGTCGGTTTAGTAAGCATTACTTCTACTATATGTTGGGCTCCATCGTGCGTTCTTGAATTGATAAGGAACTCACTTGCTAGAAATAATAGCTCTAATCGTTTATCCAATGTCTCATTACTCGTAATCAATTCTTCATATAGTTTATAAACAGCTGGTTCAATCTTTTTCACCTGCGCCCACACTGTCACTTCAGGATACAAACCACTATCAATGACCGATAAGCGCCCGAGATGATGAAGCGACTCCACTACATAATTATAGGCATCTAAGTAATCACCTCGTTCAAAAAATTCCTTCCCTTCTAAATAACGACGGATTAACTTACTAAATTGAATACCTGTTTTAATTTTACGTCCGTAAAACGGAAACTCTTGTAGTTCAGAACGCAATTTATATAAAAATTCATTTCGGTCAAAGAGCACTTTCCCAAAGAAAATCCAATCGACTAACTTTCGATTCGAGCCAATGAAAAGCCACTTTCGTAAACGTTTTTCCGTTACGACGTGCATCACCATTTTCGTATCGCTATACAAATAATGCTTTGTAAAAATTGGTTGATCCGCCTCTTTCACAATAATCAATAATACCGAATCAAATGTATCTGTCAGATTGATGGCATCATCACGTTTATTAATCAATATTACACCTAATGTATCAGGATGACTCGCACGCTCCTGATAGATTGGACGTAAGATGTGTTCCATAAAAGTACCCCCTAAAGTTTACACTATTACTATGTTGAAATGTTCGACGTACTATTTAGTAAATCCTTTCAAAAGATTATAATTCTAAAATAAATTCAATCTATGGTATAGTAATTTTAGATTGGGAGGCAAATAAAATGAAGAAGTATTCTAGCAAAATAAATAAAATCCGTTCATTTGCACTATCACTTATCTTTATTGGATTTGTTATTATGTACGGTGCGATTTTCTTCCGTGAAAATCAAATTTTAGTACTGATCTTTATGTCACTTGGACTATTATGTGTTATCGGAAGTACAGTCGTCTATGGTTGGATTGGTTTATTGTCAACAAAAGCTGTACAAGTCGAATGTCCAAATTGCGGTAAGTACACAAAAGTACTAGGTCGTGTCGATATGTGCATGTACTGTAATGAGCCACTGACACTAGACCCAACACTCGAAGGAAAAGAATTCGATCAAAACTATAATAAGAAGAATTAAAGGCTGGTGGTTAGCGCTAGCTTTTTTCTTTTTCTACAAGTAAGCTCCGCACTTATCATAAAACATAAAAAAACCTAGTAGCTGTTTTACTACTAGGTTCACATGCTATAACGCTGTTTTGTTTTCGTTTTCTAGACACTCTTGGCAAGTTCCGTAAACTTCCAGACGATGCGAATTTACTTGGAAACCTGTCACATGCGAAGCAAATTGTTCTACTTCGTTAAGACCAGGATAGTGGAAGTCTACAATTTTACCACAACATTCACAAATCATATGGTAGTGATCGTTTGTGACAAAATCAAAACGACTTGCTGCATCTCCGTAAGTTAGCTCTTTTACAAGCCCCACTTCACGGAACACACGTAAGTTGTTGTAAACTGTCGCGACACTCATATTTGGAAATTTACCTTCCAGCGCTTTATATATATCATCTGCTGTAGGATGAATCATGGAGTTAATTAGATATTCCAAAATAGCATGACGCTGTGGAGTAATTCGAACACCCGTAGTCTTTAACGTGTCTAACGCGTCTTTTAAATGCATTTCATCAGACATCGCCATGCACCTCATTTCATAAATAATTATTAATTTATAATTGTTATAAACAGTGTACGAAATTTATCCACAACTTGTCAACAATTCCTTAGTTATCTCCATACTTTCCCACATTCAAAGAAACTTTTAGATGAAAATATTCTCAATTATAAGTTTTAATTGAGAATGAAGAGATTTTTCTCTCATTTCGACATCATTTCTCTATTTAATAGCCACGTAAAAGATTCATTTCGTTTTCAAGCTGTCTCTCACCATCTAACCATTTACGAAGACTCGGTTTAAAAATAGCAAGGCTACGCTCTACGTAACGTGATGAATGACTTGATAAATGCGGTGATACCGTTACATTTTTCAATTGCCATATTGGATTGTTAGCTGGTAATGGCTCTTCTGCATATACATCTAATACCGCATGAGCAATGAGGTTTTCTTGCAGCGCTTGCACAAGTACATTTTCATCTACTAAATCACCCCGACCGAAGTTCATAAAAATCGCACTTTCCTTCATGGCTTCAAAGTGTTCACGCCCAATTAAGTTTTTTGTGTTCGGCGTGCTCGGCAACATGGCAATAACGATATCCGCTTTTGGTAAATGCTGTAGCAACTGTGCAATCGGATACGTTTCATTCATATAATTAGTCATTGCACCTGAGCTATTAATACCTATTGTATGTACTTCAAACGCCTGTAGAATGCGCCCAATTTCCTGACCAATCGCCCCTGGTCCTAAAATAAGTGCTGTGCTACCGTTTAGCTCTGTTAATCGAACTTTTTTATTCCACTCACCGCGAGCTTGTTGTGCATAAATACTTGGCAGCCCACGCTTTAATGATAAAATATGTGCTAAAATCGATTCGGTCATCGGCTTTTTATGAATACCGCGCACATTCGATACGTAAATGCCGCGCTCTGCAATAGCTTGCGCTGGCATTTTCTCGACCCCTGCAGAGGCAACAAAAATCCATTGTAATTTCTCCGCAACCGCAATTTTGTCATCCGTTAAATCTTCGCCGTATGTGACAAGAATATCCGTTTCGCGAAGTACATCGTCCCGAACCCCTTGCTCAAAAATGAACTCCACTTCTGGAAACTCTTCTACTAACGGCTTACATAAATTTGGTCTTGGTTCAAATGTAAAATAGACGCGCATCTCTCTTATTCCCCTTTTAACTGCGATAATACCGCTTCAATATGATTTTTCACTTTTACTTTACGCCACTCCGCTACAACGATTCCTTCTTCATTAATCAGGAATGTACAGCGCTCAATCCCCATATATTCACGGCCGTACATTTTCTTTAGCACCCATACACCGTACTTTTCCGCAACTTCATGATTCGCATCCACTAGTAACGAAAATGGTAGACCGTGCTTTTCAATAAACTTCGTATGCTTATTCGCATCATCCATACTGACCCCTAAAATCACTGCATTTAATGAAGAAAAATCTTCATATGCATCACGGAAATCACATGCTTCCGTCGTACATCCTGGCGTCATATCTTTCGGATAAAAATAAAGCACCACCTGTTTTCCTTTGAAATCAGACAGACTCACTTGCTCGCCCTTTTCATTTTCTAACGTGAAATCTGGTGCCTTTTGATTTAACAATGACATCGAACCCCTCCCTATCTTTTCTCTATCGTACCGAAGTCTCGTCAGTCTTTCAATTTCTTTGGCGTTTCAAAGAGATTGGGACTACAATAGACATGACAAACTAAGTTTGGAGGCAAAACAATGAATCATTCAAAATCCGAGGAAATTTATAAAGAAGCATGCGAGCATATCGTAGGTGGTGTGAATAGCCCATCTCGATCATATAAAGCAGTTGGCGGTGGCGCACCTGTTGTCATGGCGCGTGGGAAAGGTGCATATTTTTGGGATGTAGATGGTAATCGCTACATTGACTACTTAGCAGCATACGGTCCCATCGTAACAGGTCACGGTCATCCACATATCACAAAAGCAATTACTCATGCAGCTGAAACAGGCGTATTATATGGCACGCCAACTGAGCATGAAGTAAAATTTGCGAAAATGTTAAAAGAGGCCATTCCCACTTTAGACAAAGTACGATTCAACAACTCGGGTACAGAAGCGGTTATGACGACTGTTCGTATTGCCCGTGCATACACAGGTCGCAATAAAATCATTAAATTTGCTGGTTGCTACCACGGCCACTTTGACCAAGTATTAGTAGCTGCTGGTTCTGGTCCTGCAACACTCGGCTCTCCTGATTCTGCAGGTGTACCACAATCCGTTGCAACAGAAGTGATTACCGTACCATTTAATAATATAGAAGAATTCAATTTAGCGATGGAACGTTGGGGTAACCAAGTAGCTGGTATTTTAATCGAGCCAATCGTTGGGAACTTTGGTATCGTGGAACCGCATCCTGGCTTCTTAGAACATGTACATGCACTTGCAAAAGAATACGGCGCATTAACAATTCACGATGAAGTCATTACAGCATTCCGCTTCCATTATGGTGCAGCGCATACGATGTTAGGTTTAACACCTGATTTAGTAGCAATGGGGAAAGTAATTGGTGGTGGTCTACCAATCGGTGCTTACGGCGGCCGAAAAGAAGTAATGGAAACTGTTGCACCACTTGGACCAGCATATCAAGCGGGAACAATGGCCGGGAATCCAGCGTCTATGCTTGCAGGTATCGCCTGCCTTGAAGTATTAGCACAACCAGGTGTATACGATGAAATGGATCGTCTAGGTGCTATTCTTGAAAAAGGCATTTTACAAGCAGCTGAGAAACATCATGTGACAATTACGGTCAATCGCTTAAAAGGTGCATTGACAATTTACTTCACAGATGAGAAAGTAGAAAACTACGAACAAGCCGAAAACTCCAATGGTGAAATTTTTGGTCGTTTCTTCAAACTAATGATTTCAAAAGGTGTAAATTTAGCACCTTCTAAGTATGAGGCATGGTTCTTAACAACCGAGCATACAGAAGAAGATATTTTAGAGACAATCGCTGCGGTTGATTACGCATTTTCACAACTCTAAGAGGGAATCCGGCGAAGTGTCTTCATTGATTATGAAATAGAAAGAGAGGGCTTCACGTTTTATGAAATTAGGTGCCCGTGTATTCAAAACTGGTGTCGCCATTATATTTGCACTATTTTTATCTGAGCTACTCCATTTACCTTCGCCGGTATTTGCGGGAATTGCTGCCATTTTTGCGATTCAGCCGTCTATTTATCGCTCTTATTTAAGTATCTTGGAGCAAATTCAAGGGAACTTAATCGGCGCTGCGGTTGCGGTGATCTTTGGCTTGCTATTTGGCCATCATATTGTTGCCATTGGTATGGCAGCCATTATCGTTATCGGGTTAATGATGAAATTTAACCTCGAAAAATCAGTAACATTAGCGCTTGTTACGGTTGTTGCCATTATGGAAATTCAGGGCGATGACTTTTTAATGTTTGGTCTTATTCGTTTTGCTACGGTCATGGTCGGAGTCTTCGCTGCTTTTATTGTGAATTTAGTGTTTATCCCACCGCGCTATGAAGTGAAATTATTTAAAACGATTAACGCGCTTCAAGATGATATTATTCGTTGGACGCGCCTTGCTGTCCGCCAAGCAAGTGAGCATACATCGACAAAAATGGCATTAAAGAAGTTAACAGCCCGTATGAGTGATATTTATACTTTATATGACTTTTACAAAGAAGAACGGAGATACTTCCGCAATCAAAAATTTGTAAAGGCTCGTAAACTCGTTGTGTATCGCCAAATGATTATCACCTCTAAAAAAAGTTTAGAGCTATTGCAACGGCTGCACAAACATGAAAATGAACTTAGCAATTTACCTGAACAGTTCCGTCTCATGATTCAAGAACGACTCGATTTTTTACTGACATACCATGAACAATTACTGCTTAAATATACGGGGAAATTAAAGCCTGAACATTCACAGTGGATGCAACATGAGGAATATTTGCAGCGCAATGAAGTGATGGAAATTTTCATTAAGCAAATTGCCTTAGCACAAGAGCTAGAAGATGAAGAAGAGTTTTCAAGCTATCACTTGCTCTATATTTTATCGCGTATTTTAGATTATGAGGAAAATCTAGAGCATTTAGATACGCTCATCGTGTCGTATCGTAGCTATCATGGGAAAGAAAAAAATGTAGATTTAGAAGAAGAATTTTATTAACCGGTAAGCGAATCGCTTGCCGGTTTTTTTACGGGAGTTTAAGCTACCCATAAAAAATAGGAGCCCGTTGAAAAGCCCCTTTACGTGTCTAATTTTTCATCTTCGGATCAAGTGCATCGCGTAAGCCATCGCCCATTAAGTTAAAACCAATAACCGTTAGCATGATCGCTAACCCTGGGAAAATCATCGCCCACGGTGCATTCAGTAAAAAAATACGGGCATCTGCTAACATTTTCCCCCATTCAGGTGTAGGTGCTTCTGCGCCAAGTCCTAAAAATCCTAATGCTGCTGCTTCAATAATCGCCGTAGCAACCGCTAAAGTCCCTTGTACAATAATCGGCGTCATCGAATTCGGTAAAATATGGCGCCATAAAATACGGGCATTTTTCATCCCAATCGCTCTGGCCGCGTGGATATATTCCTCTTCTTTTACGGTGAGTACACGCGAACGAATGAGTCGCCCAAAATTCGGTACGTTAATAATTGCAATCGCAATTAAAGCATTTTGTAAAGATGGACCTAAGATAGATACAATCGCGATGGCCAATAAAATACTCGGAAAAGCGAGCATAATATCAAACAACCTCGAAATCATCGTATCCAGCCAGCGTCCATAATACCCTGAAATAATCCCTAAAAAGCTCCCTACGACGGCAGACAAGATGACTGCTGTAAAACCAACTGTTAATGAAATGCGTGTCCCATGTAAAATGCGTGAAAAAATATCGCGCCCTAAATCATCTGTCCCAAACCAGTACTCACTCGATGGGGGGGCTAGACGCTCCGCTAAATTTTGCTCATTAATCCCTTGCGGTGCAATGTAAGGACCAATCATAGCGAGAAGGATGAAAAATAGCACAATCCCCATGCCAAAAAGAGCTGATTTGCTTTTTTTAAAGCTTCGCCATGCTTCTTTCCATGGGCCAACTACTTTTTCTTCTTTAATTTCTTGCAATGGCGCATTGGATACGATCTGAGACATTTTCCATCCCTCCCTAGTTATATTTAATCCTTGAGTCAATAACGGTATATAAAATGTCCACAAGCAAATTAATCATGACGAATAAAAATGCGACGATTAAAATACCTGACTGAATAACAGGATAATCTCGGTAGCCAATCGCTTCATAAATATAGCGACCAATACCTGGCCAACTGAAAATCGTTTCTGTTAAAATGGCGCCACCTAACAGCAGCCCTGTTTGTAAACCAATTACCGTTAACACAGGGATTAACGCGTTTTTCAGTGTATGTTTATAAATGACAATCAACATACGCTGCCCTTTTGCGCGAGCTGTACGAACAAAATCTGAACGCATCACTTCTAGCATAGAAGCCCGTGTCATACGGGCGATAATGGCTGTTGGAATCGTGGCTAACGCAGTACCCGGGAGTACTAAATGTTTTAACACGATAATAAATTGATCGAAACGTCCTTGAATCAACGTATCGATTAAATAAAAATGCGTAATTGCTATGACCGGATCACGTACTTCTTCACGCCCTGAAGTTGGAAGCCACCCGAGCTTAATACTAAAAAGCCATTGTTCAACTAATCCAAGCCAGAAAATTGGCATCGAAACGCCGACTAATGCGATCACCATCACGATGTAGTCAAACTTTGAATTTTGGAACCACGCTGAAATAATGCCCGCGTTCATACCGACAATGACAGCAATCGCCATCGCAAAAAATGCCAACTCAAATGTAGCAGCTAAATATGGCCAAACTTCTGTCGTAATCGGTTGCCTTGTACGCAAGGATTCGCCTAAATTGCCAGTTACGATATCTTGCAAGTAGCTAAAATACTGTACATACCACGGATTATTTAATCCCAATGATTCACGCAATGCTGCAACGGCCTCTGCTGTTGCTTGTTGACCTAAAATGACTTGCGCCGGATCTCCTGGAATGGCATGAATAATTAAAAAGACAATAATAGACATCCCTAGTAACACAGGAATTAAATGAACAAGTCGTTTCATAATATAGTGAAGCATTGTCTTCACCTCTTCTAAAGAATTTGCTAGAAATTTAGAAAAAAAGGGAGGCGATATGTTCCTCCCTTTTCTATTTAACTATTCCATCGAAACATTCATTAAAATATCAGAACCGGTTGGATGTGGTACGAAACCTTTTACAGTTGATTTTGCAGCAAGTAACGGTGTCGAGTGTGCCAATGGTGCCCACGGTGCATCCGCATGAATCATCTCTTGTGCTTGTTTATAAAGATCATTCCGTACATTTTCGTCTGTTTCAGATTGTGCTGCGATTAATAAATCGTGCACTGCATCATTTGAGTAATATGCATAGTTATTGCTTCCGATATTATCTTTATCTAGTAACGTATATAGGAAGTTATCTGCGTCACCATTGTCACCTGTCCAACCGAGCATAAACGCATCTGCTTCCCCATTCTTCGTTTTCTCTAAATAGACCGCCCATTCATATGTCACAATTTTTGATGGAATCCCTACATCTTCAAGGTTTTTCTGAATAACTTCCGCTACTTTCATCCCGTCTGGCATATATGGACGTGGTACTGGCATTGCCCATAGTTCAATCGGAGAACCATCATAACCAGCTTCTGCTAATAACGCTTTTGCTTTCTCTGGGCTATATTCATACCCTTCGATTTCATCGTTATAGCCACTAATAGATGATGGCATCGGATTTACGGCTACTTCTGCACGCCCTTCGAAGAATGCATCTACAATGGCTTGCTTGTTAATCGCGTGGTTCACCGCCTGACGTACTAATTTGTTATCAAATGGTGGACGTGTATTCGTTAAACCTAAGTAACCAATATTCATAGATGGACGTTCGATTAATTGAAGTGCTGCATTCGACTCAATTGAAGTACCATCAGATGGATTAATCCCATCAGCTAAATCAATATCACCTGCTGTTAAAGCATTTACACGTGCAGAGTTATCCGGAATAGCACGGAAAATAACACGATCTAATTTCGGTAATCCTTCTTGCCAGTAATCTGCAAACTTTTCAATCGTAATGGAATCATTACGCTTCCATTCCACAAATTTAAATGGCCCTGTACCAACTGGATTGTCGCCAAAGGAATCGCCAGCTGATTCAAACGCAGTTGGTGATGCGATGCCAAATGGGCTCATCGCTAAGTTCTTTAAGAATGGTGCTTGTGGACGAGATAATGTAAATACGACTGTATGCTCATCTTCAGCAACCACATCTGTAATAATATCTGCCCCTTCTGCTTTAAACATGGAATTGAAGTAATAGAAGTCTTCTTCTGTTCCAGCTTTCCAGCGATTAATATTTTTCACAACGGCTTCTGCATTGAAATCTGTCCCATCATGGAATTTAACACCTTGTTGCAATTTGAATGTGTACGTTAACCCATCGTCACTAATTTCCCAACTTTCTGCTAAGCCGGGATTTACTGTTGTATCTTGTTCACCAAACTCTAGTAATGTTTCAAAAATATTTTTTGTTACTTTAAATGATTCGCCATCTGTTACAATAGCGGGATCAAGTGACACAGAATCTCCACCACGCCCAAATACTAATACTTGCGGTGAAGTTGGCGCATCATTCTCAACATTTCCCTCTTTATCACTTTCAGTACCTGTGTCCGTTGTCGCCGAATCGTCTGTTACATCCGAATTACAGGCAACAAGCACAAGCATTAACATGAGCAATAATAGCCCAAGTGACCAAACCTTTTTATTCATTGTAAAACCCCCTTCTTATTTCTTTCACTTTTATCATTAGTGCTGCACATCATTGTATAAATGACAAGCAACAGAATGACCTGGTTTTACTTTTCTAAACAGTGGTGCTGTCACTTTACAAATGTCACTCGCATACGGACAGCGTGTATGGAATGCACAGCCAGTTGGTGGATTCGAAGGGCTCGGTATATCCCCTTCTAATACAATGGGTTCCCGGTGATGTAGCGGATCAGGAATCGGAACTGCTAATAATAATGCCTGTGTATACGGATGAAGTGGTTCTTCATAAAGCGAATCGCTATCCGCAAGCTCCACCATACGTCCGAGATACATTACGCCAACGCGGTCGCTAATATGTCGAACAACACCTAAATCATGTGCGATAAAAATATAGGTTAGCTTCAAATCCTCTTGCAGCTTTTGCATCAGGTTTAATACTTGCGCTTGAATCGATACATCTAATGCGGATACGGGTTCATCTGCGATGATAAGCTTTGGATTTGTCATTAATGCACGGGCAATGCCAATGCGCTGCCGTTGCCCTCCGCTAAATTGATGTGGATAGCGCTTTGCATGATACGCACTTAATCCAACGATTTCTAAGTATTCGTGCACCTTTTCTTTTCGCTCTTTCGCTTTCCCAATTCCATGTACAATAAGCGGTTCCTCTAGTATTCTTTCAACCGTATGACGTGGATTTAAAGAAGCATATGGATCTTGGAACACCATTTGAATATCTCGTCGCATTTTACGCATTTCTTTTTCCGATAATGCGGTTAGCTCTACACCATCAAATGTTACTTTTCCACTTGTCGGTTCAGAAAGCCGCATAATAGCACGCCCCGTCGTTGATTTCCCACAACCAGACTCTCCTACAATGCCGAGTGTTTCTCCTTCATACAATTCAAAGGAGAGGTCATCCACTGCTTTCACTTCTCCTTTATTTGTGGAGAATAAACCGGCACGAATCGGAAAGTATTTTTTCAGGTGCTCAACTTTCAACAACAAGTTCGTCATATACTTCACCTCCCGCCTTTTCTTCTACTAAGAAGCACCGCGCCTCATGTCCGTCAGTCGCTTTATACATAGGTGGATTTTCTTGTAGACACCGTTCCTGTGCAAACTGACAACGCGGCGCAAAACGGCATCCTGTCATAATCGAACCAGGCTTCGGCACATTTCCCGGAATCGAGTGCAGACTATCCTTTTTAAATCGCATGTCTGGAACAGATTGAATTAACCCTTTCGTATAAGGGTGTTGCGGATTTTTAAAAATTTCTTTTACCGGCGCTTCTTCCACGATTTGTCCAGCATACATCACAATAACGCGCTCACACGTTTCTGCTACTACACCTAAATCATGTGTAATAAACAAAATAGCTGTATGTAATCGCTTATTTAAATCTTTCATTAGCTTTAAAATTTGTGCTTGAATCGTTACATCTAATGCGGTAGTTGGTTCATCGGCAATGAGAATTTTCGGATCACAAATCAATGCCATAGCAATCATGACACGCTGGCGCATGCCACCTGATAATTGATGCGGATATTCTTTCATTAACTCTTTTGGACGAGGTAAGCCAACGAGCTTCATCATTTCCATTGCCCTTTTTTTTGCACGTCTTTTAAACCACATTTTGTGATGGATTGATAATGCCTCTACCAGTTGATTTCCGATCGTAAAAAGTGGGTTAAGTGAGGTCATTGGCTCCTGGAATATCATCGCCATCTCTTTTCCTCGGATTTTTCGCATTTCTTTTTCCGAAAGAGACGTTAAATCTCTCCCATTTAACAAAATTTTTCCTCCTGTAATCTTCCCTGGTGGATTCGGTACAAGCCCCATAATGGATAGAGAGGTCACACTTTTTCCACATCCTGATTCGCCTACGATGCCTACAATTTCACCGGCACGAACAGAAAAGCTAATTTGATCGACTGCTACAATATTTCCATCATCCGAAAAGAATGTCGTTTCTAAATTTTTCACTTCAAGTAATTTATCTGAATCCATCGAGCTGCCCCCTTTTCCAAAATGGCACTGCATTCCGTGTATCAAAATAGACTATTCTTCAGCCTTTAAAGTAGAATTTTTCTATCTTTTATTAATAGTATTCTCGAAGCAGCAAAAATATTAATCCTTATAATGAGTAAATCCTGAAACATATATTACTATTTGGGTAACCGTTGCTTTCCACTCCGGTACTCGCTTTCCACGGGCGAAATCAAGCCTCCTCGTCACTCATCCTTCGATGCTCCTGTCGCTTCGCTTTCGTCGCAAATAAATTTCCTGCGGGGTCTTGATTGTCTCGCTTTTCCCGTAGGAAGCTCTGCTCTGTAGCGAAAGGCGCATGCCGTCAGCTACACTCTCGTACCTCCGCTACAAGCAACTATTGTTCCATAAAGTAATTGGTGGCTCAAAAATAATAAAAGATCCTAATTGATGGTAATAGTAGCTAGGCGGATTATACGTGCAAACGGAAAGAAAATGAGCCCTTTTAGTGAATAGAAATACTTGTTTAGAGTATTAAGAAGCACTCACCTTTGCCGTAGCGTGCCATAGCCACAGGAGCCGAAGCTGGAGATCCAAACAGGTCGCGCCTGTTTTAGCTCCTGTGTAGGCTGTGGCAAAGCGCGGAGGCTACAATTATGCTTTCGTTTAATATCTTTTACTATTTACCTAGTATTTTTAGGATGTATTTTTGCTCATTACGAATTAATCTTTCTCTTTTATTCCGTTTTGGAGAATCTATATAAAAATAAAAAAGAGAGGCGAATGCCTCTCTTTAATCTAACTTTTGAACTTGGAATAAATTATAATATGCACCTTGCTTTGCCATGAGCTCCTCATGGGTACCTAACTCAACCACTTGTCCATACTCGATAACGAAAATTTTATCTGCATGTGTAATCGTGGATAGACGATGGGCAATGACAATTGTTGTACGATCGTGTGCTAATCGATCGAGTGACTCTTGAATGAGTGCCTCACTTTCTAGATCAAGAGCAGACGTTGCCTCATCTAAAACGAGGATTGGGGGATTTTTTAAAAACACACGCGCAATCGCTACACGTTGTTTTTGACCACCTGATAGCTTTACGCCTCGCTCCCCAACTTTTGTATCATAACCTTGTGGTAAACTCATAATGAAATCATGTGCATTGGCCGCTTTAGCAGCAGCAATGACTTCTTCATCGGTTGCATTCGGATTCCCCATTAAAATATTCTGTTTCACCGAATCACTAAATAAAATATTATCTTGCAGCACAATACCAATTTGCGAACGAAGTGATGTTAATGTCACATCACGTACATCCCGGTCATCTATTTTTATAGCCCCTGCGCTTGCATCATAAAAACGTGGAATTAAGCTAACAATCGTTGACTTACCGCCACCACTCATCCCAACAAATGCCGCTGTTTGCCCCGGCTCGATTGTAAAATCTACATGATCTAAAATGGTTTTACCTTCTTTTTCGTAATGGAACGTGACATTTTCAAAAGCAAGCTTTCCTTCTACTTCTTTCAGCTCTAGAGCATTCGGCTTATTTTCTACATCATATTTTTCGTCCATCAATTCAAACATCCGGTCCATCGATGCAATGGCTTGTGTTAATGTTGTCGATGAACTAACTAAACGACGTAGTGGTCCGTACAGCCGCTCAATATAAGCATAAAAAGCAACCATCACCCCAATGGATAAATTATCGTGAATCACTTGATAACCTGCATAAGCAATCACAAGTAGCGGCGCGATATCCGTAATCGTATTGACAACCGCAAATGATTTCGCATTCCAACGTGAGTGATTCAATGCTTTATTTAAAAATTCACCATTTGTCTCATCAAAAATCGCTTGTTCATGTTTTTCAAGCGTAAAGCTTTTAATAATGCTCATGCCTGTTACACGCTCATGCAAATAACTTTGTACACCTGCCAAAGCTTGCGAACGTGCACGGGTTAATGCACGTAATCGTCCAAAGAAATACTTCACACTAAACGCGTAAAATGGAAGCGCAATTAATGAAACGATTGTCAGCTTTACATCCATCGAAAACATAATCGCTACAACAATGATGACTGTGACTAAATCAAGCCATAAATTCATGAGCCCCGTCATCACGAAGTTTTTCGTTTGCTCTACGTCATTGATCATACGCGAAATGACTTCTCCTGCGCGCGTATTCGCATAATATTTTAAGCTTAGCTTTTGCAAATGCCCATATAACTCTTTACGGATATCAAATAAAATATTATTACTTAAATTTTGCGCAAAATATTGGCGGTAATATTCAATTGGTGGACGTACAACGAAGAATAGAACAAGTGCAATACCAATCCACGTAAATAGTTGCTTTGTTTTCTCCTCAGCTGATAAACTTTCTTCCAATAAAATATCATCTAAAATAATTTGTACTAACCATGGTAAAAATAGTGGAATGGCAAATTTCAAAATGCCAATTACAATTGTAAACATTAATAACCACTTATACGGCTTAACAAAGCGCATATATCTCTTTATACTATCCAATCGCTTCTCCCCTTCATTCTTTTCGCAATGTTTATTACTATAGCACATTTTAGGGTGATAAATTAATCACTATACCTCCGCTCACTCAACAAAGCCTACGAAAAGAAAAACATAGACAAATTTAGCATTGTCTATGTTTTAGTCATAACTTATTTTTTACTGTTGGTCTGCTTGGATTTCACGATACAGTTCATAGCGGTTTGTCCAAACTTCGATAAAATCTGGCGCAAACGGTCCTCGTCGCTGTTGAATCCAGCTAATCAATTTTGTTAAGTTGCGCTTTAAAATTTTATCAATGACTTCCGGATAGGCCATTTCTTGTTTATGTTGCTCATATTCATCCTCATCAAGCAATGTATAAGACATATCGGGAAAAACCTTCACATCTAAGTCATAATCAATATATTTTAAGGCGTGGTTATCAAACACAAAGGGTGAACTCATATTACAGTAATAGTACACGCCATCTTCACGCAACATACAAATAATATTGAACCAGTGTTCCGCATGAAAATAACAAATCGAAGGTTCTCTTGTGAGCCACGTACGGCCATCTGACTCCGTTACAAGTGTTTTTTCATTTGCACCAATTACAATATTTTTTGTACCTTTCAAAACCATTGTTTCTTGCCAGACACGGTGGATACGACCATTGTGCTTATAGCTATGTATTTGTATCGTTTCGCCTTCTAAGGGTAATGCCATATTGAAGCCCACCTTTTCGTCTACGCTATCTATAATCTAGCAGTCTCCTACTTATTATAACAATGGATGAATAAAAGGTGTAGTTAGAAAAACATAAATTTCGCAATACGTTGTAAAAACAAGGCATTTCTTGTGTCAATTGACGAAATAGTGTTAATCTTGGTGAGGAAAGCAAAAAAGGCTTCACTGATTTACCCACAGTTCCATTACCTAATAAGAAAGCCGGCATGTCTTTAACAGACACACCGACTTTTGCAGGGAATTCATGGTTTTAACAACATTTTACTTTAGACATGACTGTTTAGCTTGTCTTACATATTGTTGTTATTGTTGCGGCGGTTTTTTTGATTTTGTTGATTTTGTTGATTGTTTTGACGCTCAACTCGATTACGTTGTTGTTGCAACTGTTGGAACTCTTGTTCGCTACCGAACTCCTCCATATTGTTTTGGTTCTGGTTGTTATTAAGGAATTCGTTGTTATTATTATTATTTTGTTTGTTTTGATTTCTTTTCATGATGAATTCACCTCCACGCTACCTATTGTGTACCGCACAGGTTTTTTTATTCATTTAATTTCATTCCAAATTTTTAACATAGGGACTGGCATCGGCAAACGCTCAATTTGTTCTCGTGTAAAAAATTTTTCATCATTTGTCGCTTCACCTTCCACAAGCTCCGCTTCAATATGCCACGTTAAATGTGAAAATATATGTTTAAATGTAAGTACTGTCCCATGCTTTACTTTGACCTTGACATCATATTGTTGAATCAGTTTGTTTAATGCATCTTCCCCTTTTTTCATTTCAATCATTGGAAACTGCCACATGTTTGCCAGTAGTCCATTTGCATCACGTTTTTCTAATAAATAACGCCCTTCATTGTCACGTACAATATATACTTTGTAGTGTAGATTTTTCATTTTCGTTTTTTTTGTTTTCACCGGAAGCTCTGTAGCATCGCCTGCTTCAAATGCACGACAGTACTCACGAACCGGACATAATAAACACTTTGGTGAAGTCGGTGTACAAATAAGTGCCCCAAGCTCCATTAAGCCTTGATTAAAGGAAGATGCATTGTTTGGATCAATTAGTTCTGTTACGGCTTCTTCAAATATTTTTTTTGTTTTTGGCAGTGCAATATCATCATAAATATGAAGTACACGACTTAATACACGCATTACATTACCATCTACTGCATGTTCGGGCCTGCCATAAGCAATACTAAGAACAGCACCTGCTGTATATGGACCTACACCTTTTAATTTAGATATATCTACACGGTTATTCGGCACAACCCCACCATATGTTTCGACTACTTCCCGTACACCTGCTTGTAAGTTTCGTACGCGTGAATAGTAGCCAAGCCCTTCCCACATTTTTAAAATATCCTCTTCTGGGGCATAGGCGAACGTTTGCGGCGTAGGAAATTTTTCTACAAAACGATTGTAATAAGGGATAACTGTATCCACCCGTGTTTGCTGAAGCATTACTTCTGAAACCCAAATTTTATAGGGATCGATTGTATGTCGCCAAGGTAGGTCCCGTTTTTCTCTATTAAACCATTCCACTAATTCTTTGCGAAATTCTTCTGTATATTCATAATTCATTTAATTCACCTATAATTCGATTTTATTTTTGCTTTAAAGGGTATATTATTAATTATGATAGGAAATGTTAATTTTTCCCCATAATTGTTCGTATATTGGTTGCAGTATACAAGGAGTTGATTGTTTTGGACACAGGTACACATTTAGTGATGGGTATTGCCATTGGAGGTTTAGCACTTGTCGATCCCGTCGTTGCAGAAAGCTCAGCCATGTTCGGTGCTGTTATGGCTGGTACGATTTTAGGGCAACAAGCACCGGATGTAGATACGGTTTTAAAATTACGCAATAATGCGATTTATATACGTCATCACCGTGGCATTACACATTCAATACCTGCTACTATTCTTTGGCCTATTGCCATTACGGCTATTTTATCGTCAATTGTCCCAGACGCCAACCTATTACACTTATGGCTGTGGACACAAATTGCCGTTTTTCTCCATGTATTTGTTGATATTTTTAATGCCTATGGTACACAAGCATTTCGCCCTTTTTCAAAAAAATGGGTAGCACTTGGTGTCATTAATACATTCGATCCCTATATCTTTGGTCTTCACTGTGTTGGTATTGTATTATGGGTGTTCGGGGCAAACCCTGTATGGACGTTCAGTATCATGTATGTGATTATCGTGTGTTATTATATTTTACGTTTTATGGTGCAAAGGGCCGTCAAAAAAGCTGTGCACAACACGATTCAAGATGAAGAATACGTGATTGTGGCCCCAACGATGCGATTCTTTTATTGGCGTATTGCGGCTGCTTCTAAAACGCATTACTACGTCGGTCGTGCCTATCGCCGTTCGGTTAATATTTACGATAAATTTGAAATTGTTCCCTTACCGCGTACACCATATGTAAACGCTGCTATGCAAGATGAAAATTTACGCTCATTTGTTTCGTTCTCTCCGCTATACCGTTGGGAAATTGCTGAACTACCGAGCGGTTTAACAGAAGTGCGTTTAATCGACTTACGCTACCGTAGTAATGATCGCTATCCTTTTGTGGCGGTTGCTCATGTGAACGATGATTTGGAGATCGTCAATTCGTATACTGGTTGGATCTTCAGTGAGGACAAGCTACAGCGTAAGCTACAAATCGGGGCGAGTGAATAAGACGTGTAAAGGCTCACGCAAAGTTAACGTGAGCCTCTTTTTATTGCACCGTATCGTCGGATGTATTCAGTAAATGGGCATACTTCGGGTTACGTGCGGCAAATAAATGTAGCTTATCGCCGTAACTTGTAATTAACTGACGAACTAAGTTTTCTGTATACTCAGCTCCGCGAAATGCATAGCCGGCCTTTGCTGAAGTTGCTTCATAATCGCTCCATAATAACTCTACCCACACACGTGCTCGTCCTGCTGACATTTCAGGGTTTTTCGCTAGCAACTCTTCTGTTAACTTTGCGATATTTGCTTCCATGTTATTTCCCTGCCTTTATCGGTGCTAAAATCGATACTGGTAGTGCTTCCTCATAACGATCGCCACCTAAACGGTACCCCCAAGCAAAGCGCCCTTTTAAACGCTCTACCATAAAATATTCCCCTGGTGAACCATCAATTTTATACATTTCACCTAGAACGATTGTATCCAGATCCACTAAATAAGCTGCTGCCATCAATGCTTTACGCTCATATACGGCATACTCATTCACAATCCCTAGTTGTTCTGCTTTACGTGCTTTCTCTTTTAAACGTGCGATTTCTTCGCGTAACTCATGTTCTGTCATCGTCGCATAGTTTTTTTCCATCATGCTTCTTCTTGCTCCTTTTCTTCAATAAAACAATTGATTACTTCTATAGGAAAGCCCTTTTGGTAAAGAGCTTGCTTTACTTTTAGGTTGCGTTCGGTTCCTGCAAACTTTGCCGCATACTTGCTCCACAGTTTTTCACCTTGCGTAGCAATCATTGCTGCCCATTCATCTTCTTCGCGCTCTAATGTAATACGCTCTAACACATCGCTTACAATACTAAAGGAATACCCTTTTCGCAGCAACACATCTTGAATTTTTTGTTTAACTTGTGCCGGTGTTTTTCGGTTTCCTGCTCGTACTTCTTTCTCTGCTAATTGTATTGCAATTTCAAGCTGCTCTTCATACGAAAACGTTTCAAGCACTTCATCTTGCAATGATTTGTCGATTCCTTTTTTCTTTAAATCTTGCCTGATAGCACGCGGACCTTTTTTCATTGTGCGCTTCTTTGTTTCAAGCAATGCTTTGGAATAGGTTTCATCATTTAAAAAACCAAGTGCCTCTAATTTACGGATGGCTTCTAACACAACTGCTTCCCCGTGTCCCGCATCAAATAGTTTTTTCTTTACTTCATATTCGCTCCGCATTTGAAAACTTAAAAACGATAGTGCCTTATTAAATGCCTTCGCAATCTCATCCTCGTATGTAATTTCATCGATATCAAACTGCTCAAGTATTTTACCCTTTATTAAGCCAAATTTAATGAGTGTACCTTCATCTACTGCAAACGCATATTCATCGTTCAAATAAATATTATAACGCTCTTTGTTATTTTTTTGACGACCTATTTTTGTAATGACCTGCATGCGTTCACCTTCCTTCTTTCTCTAGTATACATATTTTTACGAAACGTTTCACGATTGGATATAATAGGGAAAGAAAAGCTTTGGAGGTGCTGGAAATGAAAGTAGCGATTTCAGGTGGTACAGGATTAGTTGGCAAAAGACTATGTGAATTATTAAAAGCACGTGGAGATAAAGTAATTGTCTTAACGCGAGGAGAAACAAAAGAAGAAAATAACATTCGCTATCTAAAATGGCTCGATGGCGAAACACCGGAACAAGAGTTAGAAGGAATTGATGCATTCGTCAATCTAGCCGGCGTATCACTAAATGAGGGACGCTGGACAGAGGAACGAAAACGCGCCATTTATAATAGCCGGATGAACGCAACGGATGAAGTCATTCGCATTATTGAAAATCTAAAAACAAAGCCACAAGTACTTATCAACGCAAGTGCAATCGGTATTTATCCACATTCAACGTCCAATGTTTATACAGAGAACGAAGTGAATTTGGAAAAAAATTTCCTGGGAAAAACCGTGGCTGATTGGGAGGAGCGAGCGAGCCACGCAGGTGCATTAGGCGTTCGCGTTTGTCTAGCAAGGCTTGGGGTTGTACTAGGACGAGATGCGGGTGCACTGCCATTAGTTGTATTGCCATACCAGCTTTTTGTCGGTGGTACAGTAGGCTCAGGTGAACAATGGCTATCTTGGATTCATGTGGATGATGTGTGTCGGGCCATTATTCATGCAATCGAAAAGCCTGAACTAGAAGGTCCGATAAATGTTACATCACCGAATGCAAAACGCATGAAACAATTCGGAAAAACAGTCGGGCATGCTTTAAATCGTCCACACTGGCTCCCGGTTCCAAGCTTTGCATTAAAACTCGCACTTGGTGAAAAAAGTCAACTTGTATTAGAAGGACAATACGTTGTACCTGAAAAACTGCTGCAATCAGGTTACGAATTTAAATTTGCATCCCTCGAAGATGCAATTGTTGATTTGTATAATAAGTAAATCTCAATGGGTAGATAGTGTTTTGCTCGCGCCTAGTTGTTTTGACCGGATGCAGCGGCTTTTTGACCGGATACCGCAATGTTTTGACCGCTTACCGAGGCTTAGAAGTTTTAGGATGATTTATATATGTGAACTAGCAGTTGCTCTCCGCCCCGAGCAACTGCTAGCCTAAAAAAATACCCGATTTGTACACGATGCCTGTAATCATATTTCTTCATCACAAAGAGCATGCTATTTATAAATACTAGTACCTACACTACCTTTTCTGTTTTTATCCCAAAAATACTTTTCGCTAATTTCTTTTCACATTCACACCATGAAAATCCATGTATAGTAAAACGATACGGTTGCAACCTACGTGTAAAAAGGAGGTTGCATTTTTTTATGAAAAAGACAATTGGTCTTGCTGTTAGTATAACCATCATTTTGTTTTCCATCGTATCATTTGCTTTTGCGGATGAACTGCACTGGGGATTCAAAAAAGCATCAGGCGGTGCACAAATTGAAATTGGCAGTGAACTTGAAAATATGCTGACGAAATATGAGGCTGTCTACCGTGGTGATCCCGAATCCAAAACGATTTACTTAACATTTGATAATGGATACGAAAACGGTTTTACCGAAAGGATTCTGGATGCATTAAAAGAAGAAGATGTACCCGCTGCATTTTTCTTAACAGGACATTATGTAACGAGCGCCTCTGATTTAGTGAAACGAATGGTAAAGGATGGCCACATTATCGGCAACCATTCCGATAAACATCCGAATATGGCTCGTTTATCAGAAACTCAAATGGTGACAGAATGGCAAAATTTTGATAAAAAACTGAAAGAAGTAGCTGGGATTGAACGCACTCACTATACACGTCCACCAGAAGGCGTCTACAATGAAGCGGTACTCGCAGTCGGGGTAAAGCATGAATACCGTCATGTTTTCTGGTCAATTGCCTTTAAAGACTGGGAAAAAGATGTACGCCGTGGCGGAGACTATGCATACAACGAACTTATGAAGCAGCTCCATCCAGGCGCGATTATTTTAATGCATACCGTGGCGGAAGATAACGCAGATGCCATTCCTAAATTTATTAAAGATGCGAAAGCACAAGGATATACATTCGGCTCATTAGATGATTTATATAAAAAATAGTTTAGTTCAACGTGCTTCCTTTTCTTTCGCTCTTCCGTCCGTTATAATAATGCGATGAACTTAAAGGACGTGAAGGCAATGAATCAAGTAACAATGGAAATCGGTCAAAAATTTCCGTTAACGATTAAACGGCTCGGTATTAATGGAGAAGGTGTTGGCTTTTATAAGCGCAATGTCGTATTCGTAAAAGGAGCTATTCCTGGAGAAGAAGTAACTGTGAAAGTGACGAAGCTTCAGCGTAATTTTGCGGAAGCAGAAATTTTAACGATTCGTAAACGGAGTGAATTCCGTCAAGAACCACCATGCGCTGTATATGAACAATGCGGTGGCTGTCAATTGCAACATATGACATACGAGGCTCAGCTTCTAAATAAACGAGATATTGTCGTACAAGCGATGGAAAAATACGCTCGCGATATCGCAGAAAATACAGAAATCCGTTCAACACTTGGCATGGACAATCCATGGAATTATCGCAACAAAAGTCAATTCCAAGTACGGAAAGAAGGCAAACGTGTATATGCTGGTCTTTTCACAGAAGGCTCAAATAAGCTGTTAAATATCAATGACTGCTTAGTACAGCACCCGATTACATCGCGTATTACAGTAGATGCGCGTAAAACATTACAAAAACTAGGGATGACGATTTATGACGGGAAAACATTAAACGGTCTCGTCCGTACAATCGTCATCCGTACAGGCATGCGCACGGGTGAAACACAGCTTTGTATCGTTACAACGCGCAATGAATTCCCGCATAAAGAAGAGTTTATCGCCCGTATGAAAAAGCTACACCCAGCGATTGTCTCGATTACACAAAACATTAATCGTGAAAAAACGTCCCTTATTTTTGGTGATGAAACGATTGTATTAGACGGCAAAGAAACGATTCATGAAGAATTAGGTGAATTAGCGTTTGATTTATCGTCTCGTGCATTCTTCCAATTAAATCCTGAACAAACTGTTCATTTATATAATGAAATTAAAAAAGCAGCCGCGCTGACAGGGAAAGAAACGGTTGTAGATGCGTACTGCGGCGTTGGCACAATTGGCTTATGGCTAGCTGGCGAAGCGAAAGAAGTGCGTGGCATGGACATCGTACCGGAAAGCATTCAAGATGCAAAAGCGAATGCACGTAACCACGGCTTTAAGCATGCTCGCTATTACACAGGGACAGCTGAAGACTGGTTAGCTCGTTGGCGCCGTGAAGGCTTCACACCGGATGTCGTAACGGTTGACCCACCGCGTACGGGCCTCGCGCCAAGCTTTATTAAAACGGTATTAAAGATTCAACCAAAACGCATTGTGTATACATCTTGTAACCCTTCCACACTGGCGAAGGATTTAAAAGAGCTCTCAAAGCTTTATGAGGTGAAATACATTCAACCAGTGGATATGTTCCCTCAGACGAGTCATGTCGAGTGTGTGTCACAACTTATTTTAAAAGAAAAAAGATAGTACTTTTACATTTTCATTTCGCCTACAAGCAGGCAGTGATTATTTGATAAAAACATGTAACACATTCATGAATAAAAAATGGCTAGTAGGTCATACTAAGTTCGGTTCCACTTCTAATCGATCATGAAACAGGAGGGTTACTACGATGAGTAAATCTGGCGCTAAAGATTCAAAATCACAGGATGATCCGCCACGTTACGTTTCATGAATGATAAGTGTCACTAGAGGCTTTCCTAAAAAGGGAAGCCTCTTTTCATTTGTTCACAGGCAATTATACATAAAGCCCTGTCCAGTTTTAATAGTGCTCCATTCTACTTTTCATCTTGTTACCCTGTTCTAATAGAACATAGGAGTGAGAACATATCTTCTTTAAAATAAGAAGAAATTAGGCGTTTTCCTCAAATCAACAAAAATTATTTATTATTTTAGGCGCTCACCACCTATCTTTTCTCTCCATATGCTATACAAAAAGGAGAAGAGGGAGAATATGGGGATTGAGTTAGTGGCTCTCCATTGGATATATATTGTATTCATCGTCCTCATCATAGGATTTATGGTGAAACGACTCGATGCAACGCTGATTTGTATTTTAGGGATTTTCATTATTGCGATTGTCGCAACGGGTGATTTGACGGCTTCCATCAGCGGGGTGTTTAATAGCTTCATTTATGCCATTACCGAACTATTATCAACCATTCTCATCATTTCCATTATTGTAGCGATGAGTCGTGTACTTGCGAAAACAGGTATTAATGAAGTGATGGTCGCGCCATTTACAAAAATCATTAAAAACCCGACACTGGCTTATTGGACGATTGGGATTTTAATGATGATTATTTCTTGGTTCTTCTGGCCATCACCAGCTGTCGCACTTTTAGGGGCTGTGCTACTCCCCGTTGCCATACGAGCTGGACTTCCGGCACTTGGTGTTGCTGTAGCAATGAACTTGTTTGGTCACGGAATTGCATTGTCGAGCGATTTCGTCATCCAAGGGGCACCAAAGCTGACAGCAGATGCAGCGGGGATTCCAGTAGCTGATGTTGTTTCTGCGAGTATACCGCTTGTTATTACAATGGGCGTTGTCACAACGCTTGTTGCCTACTTCTTATTAAGACGCGATATGAAACGTGGAAAACTACAATTAGTCGGAACGTATGAAGGTGAAGTCGAGCAAGAAAAAACAGAAGATTTACTCACGATGACACAAAAACGATTCTTTGCGACTTTAATTCCTATAGCGTTTATTTTAGATGTAGTCGCGATGGCTGTATTCAACTTGCAAGGCGGGGATGCAACTGCTTTAATAGGTGGTACGTCCGTATTCATTTTACTTCTACTCTGTATTATTGCTCATAAGAAGAAAGGGCTTGAAGAAACAACCAATTATTTTGTTAAAGGTTTTCAATTTGGCTTTAAGGTGTTTGGTCCTGTTATTCCGATTGCTGCTTTCTTCTATCTTGGTGACTCGGGCTTTACGACCATTATCGGAGACTATTTACCAAAAACATCTCACGGCATTGTGAATGACCTCGGTGTGGCTTTAGCTGCAATCGTACCACTTACTAAAGAAATCGCCGTTATCACGCTAACAGGTGTAGGTGCTATCACAGGGTTAGATGGCTCTGGTTTTTCAGGCATCTCACTCGTTGGGTCCATCGGTAATTTATTCGGTACTGCGATCGGAGAAGGGACCGCTACATTAACAGCACTTGGTCAAATTGCGGCTATTTGGGTTGGTGGCGGAACACTTATCCCGTGGGCACTCATCCCAGCCGCGGCAATTTGTAACGTCAGTCCATTCGAGCTTGCCCGTAGAAACCTTATTCCCGTTGTCATTGGATTAATTGTTACAACCATCGTCGCTGTATTTTTAATTTAAATTCAGTTGTTTACAAAGAGGCAATCCCCTTGCCTCTTTGTACTGTTTTTATGCTTATAAGTACCCATAAACCATGCAAGTACAAACAAATTAATCGCTTCTTCATCTCTAAATCTATATAATACCCATATAGGTATATAAGGAGGTGAAGAAATGAAACAGCAATCCGCAACGAATCATACGAGATTTCATCCATTACAGCATTTTGTTTGGCTACCATTAAGCTTTGTTATGCTTTTGTCTATTATCATATACATAGTTTATAATGTTATGAATAAAACATTTTCAGTAACATTGCTCATTTTATTAGGTGTCGTAATATTAGCCATTATTCCAGGTATGCTTGCGCGTATTTATGCGTTAACACTACAGGATCGCTTAATTCGCACAGAAGAACAATTGCGCTACTATATGCTAACAAATAAACGTATAGACGACCGCATTACAACACAACAACTAATTGCATTACGCTTTGCATCCGATGAAGAATATGTAAAACTAGTAGAAAGAGCGTTAGCAGAAAACCTATCACCAACGGATATTAAACAAGCTATCCAAATGTGGCGAGCAGATCACCATCGAGTGTAGCAGTTTTATACCTTGTTAGGTATAAGGTGTAGAAGGGAGTCGATTTCATGAATCAAAAGAATTCCGCTGTGTTCGATCAATATATCAGTTCAACTGCTGCACAGCAGAAACTTTATAAACGGACATTAATTATTGTTTTAATGTCTCAAATCTTTGGGGGGGCAGGACTTGCAGCTGGGATTACAGTAGGTGCTTTACTTGCCAAAGATATGCTAGGAACGGAAAGCTTTGCTGGACTACCTTCTGCATTGTTTACACTCGGTTCTGCACTAGCCGCATTTATCGTAGGTCGACTTTCACAACGGTTGGGACGTCGATATGGACTCTCTTTTGGCTTCATCGCTGGAGGAATTGGGGCAATCGGTGTCATATTTGCGGCCAATATCAATAGTGTAGCATTACTATTTATTGCGTTATTTATTTACGGGGCAGGTACTTCGACAAACTTGCAGGCACGCTATGCAGGAACGGATTTGGCCAATGAAAAACAACGCGCCACAGCGACAAGTATCGCCATGGTTGCTACAACATTTGGTGCAGTTGCAGGTCCGAATTTAGTGACACCTATGGGGAAAGTAGCAACAGCTTTCGGTATGCCCGCTTTAACCGGACCGTTCATGTTAGCGGCAGTTGCTTATATTTTAGCTGGTCTGACACTGTTCATTTATTTGCGTCCAGACCCATTACTTGTGGCGAAAGCAATCGCAGAACAACAAGAACAGCAACAGATGAAAATAACGAAGACAGTCAATATCGTACAACATAAAGTGAATCGTATTGGTATTTTCGTTGGAGCGCTTGTATTAGTACTTTCACATGTTATTATGGTTGCCATTATGACGATGACACCGATTCATATGCAAGGGCATGGTAGTAGCTTAAGCGCGATTGGAATGGTCATTGGGCTACATGTTGCTGCAATGTATTTACCGTCACTAGGTACGGGATTACTTGTTGATAAAGTGGGACGTACATTTGTCGTCATTGCTTCCGGCATTACATTAGCATTAGCAGGCTTATTAGCAGCCTTCGCACCAGGCGATTCACTACTTTGGCTAACCATCGCACTCATGTTATTAGGATTAGGTTGGAATTTTGGATTAATTAGTGGGACAGCCATTATTATTGACTCAACGACCATTCACAACCGTGCCAAAACACAAGGCTCTGTCGATGTATGGGTAGCGCTAGGAGGATCAGCCGGTAGTCTATTATCTGGTGTCGTAGTCGCCTATTCGAGTTATGCTTATTTAGGATTTATTGGTACTTACTTAGCCTTACTTTTAGTGCCCGTTGTTATTTGGGCTCGCATGAAACAAAAAAATAAAATCGCGAGTGCATCATCGTAAACATATTCAACTTCGCTTATAAAACACATTAAACAAAAACCAGCACTAATCGTGCTGGTTTTTACGTCTATATTATTTTGCTGCTTCTTTAGATTGTCGTTCCCATTGTTTGAGGGATGGGTATGGGTCAAATGCCCATTCTGTTCGCCCATTAAATTTATAAATGCCGTAATGTAAGTGCGGTGGGAATTTACCTGATGTGCCCTCTTTCCCATAGCCAGAACTCCCAACATAACCAAGGATTGTACCTGGCTCAACGACATCCCCTACTTTAATGCCTTCGTTATAATAGGCAAGATGGGCATAATAATGATACGAATTATGGTTGTCCCGTACACCGATACGCCATCCACCGAAGTCATTCCACCCCATTATTTCCACAATACCATAAGAGGTTGATACAACAGGTGTCCCGTAGCTAGCAAAAATATCGGTCCCTTCATGAATCCTTCTTCCACCCCAGCCTCGATTAGCTCCCCAAGTTCCTTTATAACTGTACTGATGTCGAACAGGAATTGGAAAGACATGCGTATCTAAGTCAATCGTATCATAATGTTTATAGAGCTGTGCCATCGTGACAATTTGATTAACAACTTTTTCGCTTTGGTAATATTCCCATAGTGCTAATTTAAAGTTTTCTTCCCCTAACCCGAATTGTCCTAAATAGCTTGCCATCGTAAAGAGTATATCTTCATCATCATTGCGACTTGCTACACCATCACTATTTCCATCAAGTCCCATCCCACCAAAATAACTGATAGTCACTGGAGATGTATCGTCACTTGATGGATTTAATGGACCAGACCAGTATTCCTCTGAAAACTGGATAGCAATGGTGCTCTCACGCTTTGGAATATCAGAACGAACCGATTGTATATTTCGTTCGTATTGGTCAACAGCAGCTAAAAAGTACCAAGGAACAAGTAATTCTCCGAAATGTACGTAATACGCGAGGCGTTGCTGCAAAGTTTCTTCCTTAGATGGCTCTTCATTTGCTGATGCACTAGTTGAAAAAACAGCGTTCCCCAACATAACTAATGCAAAAATGGGAACAAGATATCGCCCCAAAAGACCAAACCTCCTTTTCCATTTTCGTTAGGATAACCGAATTTTTATTTCCCATGAGCACATGTATTTTTTTTACATATTTTATTAGTAGCACATATTCCTTTTTTATTACACTTTTACTCTTATCGGGACTTTTCTTAAAAATTGCATTTGTATACCTTTCCCCTTTTCATGCATATGCTTTATAAACACACACATATTAGATGAACTCCGTTTTCTCTATCTTATTACGGAGGTGTAAGGGTATTGATTAAAATTACAGCAGATAGCACTTGCGACCTTCCTCCAAAAATTTTGAATGCATTAAACATTACAGTCACCCCACTACATGTTTTAGTAGATAACGTAAACTTCCGTGATGGTATCAATATCACACAACAAGATCTATTTAAGTATGTCGAAGTAGAAAATAAAAAATGTACAACAGCGGCTATTAATATTTATGAATACGAGGAATTTTTTGCTCCATTTGCAAAAGCATATGAGGCAGTGATTCATATTAATGTAGGTGCTCATTTTTCTTCCTGTTATGAAAATGCAAAAATGGCAGCACAACGTTTCGATAATGTGTATATTATCGATTCACAAAATTTTTCAACTGGTAGTGGACATCTTGTATATGAAGCGGCCTTATTAGCAAAACAAGGCTATTCCGCCGAGGAAATTGTGGAGAAAATTGAAGCACTTGTCCCAAAACTTAATACAAGTTTTGTCATGGATCGTTTAGATTATTTAAAAAAAGGTGGCCGTTGTACGAATATTGAACTATTTGCCTCAACATTATTAAAAATTAAACCTATGATTGAAGTAAGGAATGGCGAAATGATAGTAGGTAAAAAATATCGCGGCACCCTTTTAAAATGCTTAGAAAAATATATAAAAGACCGATTACAAAACAATAAAGATATCGATTATAGTCGTTTGTTTATTACACATTCGATGTGTCCACCGGAAATTGTTGAACAAGTGAAAGCTTGGGTTATTCAATATGCACAGTTCCATGAAGTCATCGAAGCCTATGCTGGTACTGCACTATCTGTACATGCTGGTCCCAACACACTCGGCCTTTTCTATAAGCGAAAATAAACCTTTTTCTAACCGGTGTAATCGATTACTTTATTAAGGAATCGTTTACGCTTTTTTTCTTGACCAAAAATTTTTTTTAAGAGTTTTACCTAATTTTAATATTGGTATGTTTACATTAGTTTTATATACAGTAAAAACAGAAAGGTCGATTTTTTATAAATTTAAAAGCTTTTGTTGAACACCCACTCTTTTCAAAGGCTATTATGGCATTCATTATTATTAATGCCATTTTGATTGGTCTAGAAACGTATCCAACAATTTATAATGATAATCAAAATTTTTTCAACATGTTTGATATTGCTTTACTTAGTATTTTTACAATCGAGATTATATTAAAAATAATCGTTTATAAAGGAAAGTTCTTTGTAAATGGTTGGAATGTATTTGATTTTACGATTGTAGCACTCAGTCTTCTTTTTATCGGCTCAAGCTTTATTAGTGTCCTACGTATTTTACGTGTGCTACGTATACTACGAACATTATCGACCTTCCCTTCATTACGTAGAATCGTCAATGCCTTATTTATGTCCCTCCCAATTATGGGGAGTACTTTATTTTTGATGATGATTATGTTTTATATTTATAGCATTATCGGTACCCTGTTTTTTGGTAACACATCTCCTGAGTATTTTGGAAATTTACAGCTCTCACTGTTAACATTATTCCAAGTATTCACACTTGAATCATGGGCAAGTGCCATATTCCGTCCAATTTTCGAAACACATAGCTGGGCGTGGATTTATTTTGCAAGCTTCATTATTTCCAGTGCATTTATTGTGGCAAACATCTTCTTTGGAGAACTTGTCAATAATGCGCAAAAACTATCTACAGAGCTTGAAACAGAAAACAATTCGATTGTAAATGAGCTAGATAGTGTGCAAACAGAATGAATGAAATTACACAAACAAAACCAATCACTCAATATGAAATTAGATAAAATGACAAGATTAATGGAAGAAGCCACTAAAGAAAAAGTATATGAAATATAAAGTAAGTTCCATTACAAAAATCCACCTCACTTGCGGAGGTGGATTGATTATTACAACTTAAATTGCTGTACTTCTGCATTCAATTGTTCGGCTAATGCTGCTAATTGATCGGCACTTCTTACGACTTCTTCCATCGTGCTTACCGTTTCCTCTGTCGTTGCTGTCGTCTGTTCTACACCAGCAGCCGATTCCTCAGAAATCGATGCAATCTCGTCAATGGATGTACCAATTTCTTCTGTACTTGCTAATACATCATTTAAGTTAGCTGCGATCGTATCGATACTCTTACTCATGTCTCCTACAGCTCCAGAAATATAATTAAATGTTTCATTTGTTTCAGTGATTTGTTCCGTTCCTTTTTTCACTTCATTATAGCCATCTTGCAGTGAACGCGTGACATTGCCTGTTTCTTGTTGAATACGGCTCACAATCGCTGAAATATCCGCTACTGAGAACTGGACTTGCTCTGCCAGCTTACGTACTTCATCTGCTACAACCGCGAACCCTTTCCCATGCTCTCCTGCACGTGCTGCTTCAATAGCGGCGTTTAATGCAAGTAAGTTGGTTTGATTTGAAATATCGTCAATAACAGATACAAGTTTTGAAATTTCTGCTGATTGCTCATTTAGGTCCTCTACTTTGCGAACTGACTCTAATACAATCTCATTAATTGTAGTCATTTGCTCGGTTGAGCTCATCATCAATCCTTTACCAGATTCCGTTAATTTTTGAACCTCATTGGAATGATTTTTTAATTCAATACCTTCTTGCGTTGTCTCTTGAATACGATGTGAAAATGTACGCATCGCTTCCGCTAAGTCTCCAGCAGTTGACGCTTGTGTTTCTGTACCCGCTGCAAGCTCCTGCATAGTATAGACGACTTGCTCTGCTCCTGTTTTTACTTCATTTGAAGATTGCGCTAACTCTTCACTACTGGAAGCAACAGTTACAGAAACTTCAGAAATCGATTGAATTGTGGATTTTAACTTATCATTCATGCCATTTGCTGCCGTCATTAATGTGCCCACTTCATCTCGACGTTGCCCTACATGTAACGGTTCATTACCTAAATGACCATCTGCTAGCTGTTGCATACGATCTGCTACCGCTTGGATCGGTCTTGAAATTTGATTCGCTGTTAACATTGCTAATACAATACCAATCACTGTAATTGCTAAACTAACCACTAGCCCTATTATTTTATTATTTGAACTTGTATGTACTACATCGCTTCCAACTGTTTCAATACTTTGCGCTCGTTCACTCGCCATCTTCTCATAACCAGTTCGAACTTCCGTGACAAGGCTGTTAATCGCCGTCAAGTTTTCAAGTGCTTGTTCTGTATCGCCACTTTGATACACAGCAAATACATCATTTTCTACCCCATTACTCCATGTACGTGCCGTTTCAACTAATTTATTGCGTTCTTCCGTATTCACAAATTTTTCAATGATGGCGTTATTGTCTTCTGCCAGTTTACGGTATTTATTAAACACATCTATGTATGTCTCATCCCCTGTGATTACATAGCTTAACGCTGCGGATAATCGAACACTTACTGAAGTGGCTAAATTTTGACTTGCATTTAAGATAACAATATCTTCCTCTACGAGTGATTCCGCTTTGTTTTCCATTTGCGTATTGGAGAAAAAATTGTAAGTTGAAAATATAGCAAGAAATACTAGTAAAATAATAAATACACTTAAAATACGCGTTTTAAGTGATCTAAAATTGAGTAAAGCTAACATGTAAAAAACTTTCCTTCCTTTTTAGATTATTTTTTATATTATAACAAATACCATTCTATAACGATTCTTATAATGATTTCAAAAGTTTTTCTAATATACTGTAAAAAAGGTGTTTTTGGCATAACGAGAGTATAAATAGTCATTAACTCCTTATCCCTAATAGGGTATTAGAACTATATCACTAAACTTTACTAATATAACACTATTTTTATTAGTATAAGAAAACTAGAGATAATCTATAAGATACAGTAAATATAATTTCAACAATTTAGTGCCATTCAAAGTTAACTTGATGACCTCTTTATATTTTTAAATCGATAATACACATTTGCACATAAGCCGATACATAAAATACTTGCAATTAATAACAAAAAACTCATACCTTCTGCAAGTTGTAAATAAAGTCCCCCTAATGTTGGTCCGCTTAGACTGCCCAAACTAAAGAAAATCCCACAAAGGAGGTTGCCTGTCGGAAGTAATTCTTTCGGCGTTAAATCGGCCATATACGTAATCCCTAATGAAAATAAAGAGCCTACACTCATACCTGCAAGGGCAAAAATAGTAATCATCATCCAGGCCGAATGTTCAAAGTAACTACAGAAGAAAAATAAAATAGTACCGCTGAAAAGCCCTCCTACAATCACGTTACTTCTCCCAATTTTATCGCCTAATATGCCAAGTGGAAGCTGCGTCACGATTGCCCCTATCGAAAAAGCCGTTAATATTAACGATACGGTTGCTACATCAAAATCTAGTCGCAATGCATAAACAGGAAATAACGAGTTAATAGAAGACTCTAAAAAGCCATAGACAAACGGTGGTAAGAAAGCAATCCAACTAAATGTAAACACTAATTTATACCGTTGCCATCCTGTACTTGTCGCATCTCCTTTTAATGCTGCTGGATGCTCATTTTTTACAAAGAATACAAGGGACCAAGCTAACAGACAAAGCACGCTCGAAATGATGAATGGTAATGCTTCTGATACTGCGACAAGATTGACAAATAACGGTCCTACCGCAAAGCCAATCCCAAAGGATAAGCCGTAAATAGACATTTTCTTTCCTATATCGCCATTGTTAGCATCCGATATCACCCATGTTTGTGTCGCAAAGTGTAACGCATGATCTCCAATACCAATTAACATGCGCAACAAAAACCAAAACACTGCTGATTTCCAAAACGGGAATAGGAAGAGCGATATAAACACAAACGCACCGCCGATTAAAATAATTGGTTTATACCCATACTTTCTTAATGGCTGTTCTATAAAAGGAGAGATCAATAAAGTCCCTATATATAAACCCGTTGCATTTAATCCATTTAGAAAAGATGATACGCCATCTGTTTCAAAAATAACGGAAATAAGCGGAAGTAACATTCCTTGTGAAAAACCTGAAATTGATACGATAATGACTAAAATCCAAAACTTTCGTTGTTCATAATTTGAGATACTGTTCATACTTGCCTCCACTTACTTCGATATCCGTCCTATCTTATCATAGGATGTAAATAGGTGTGTCAGCTAAAATTTTTCCCATACTAAAAAACCCTAGCAAACTTTATGTTTAAAAGTTTACTAGGGTTTCAACTATTCCTATAGACCATAATGATTAAAAAGCTTAATCGGCAAGCTCAGCCGAAAAATCCTTCATACTCCCTCCTTTTCGTGTGGGATTGAGTGTTCATTGTTTCGTATTTTCGCCCCCCTTGTATTTGATATCTATAATCTATCACAATACTTCAATTTTGTAAATATTCTAAATTTAACAATAAGTTATGAAATTACTAAACTTATCTCCGTGCGATACAAACATTGAAATTTACATAAAAATTCGCTACGATAGCCTTAACAGTTGAAAGGTGGTACATCTTATGTCAAATCCAATTACAAACAAAGAACAACAAGTAACTTATTTAAAAGAACGTTTAGAAATTTTTTTAGAAGTATTAGATGCAATTGACCCAGAAACAACAGACCTAAAAGATATCGACCGCTTAATCAAAATGATGGATGATTTAGAAGAAAAAATGGAGCAATTCCAATCGCGCGACGAGAAATAAATGGTGAGGCAACATTATACGTATAATGTCGCCTCTTTTTTTAATGACAGTCCCAATTGTATAGTACACGGTCAAAACGTTTATGGATTAAATCTTCTTTAGAAATAAAGAAATTGCCAACGCCTACATCTCCCCACATAATATCGAAATCATCATCCGTATCTAGTTGGAATAGTAAAATGAGCTGTTCTTGATAATCTCCATACTCTCGTGGGTCTGCTTGTGTAAAATACGGATATCCACCAATTTTATGTCCCTGCGTTTCAAGCTCTTCAAAATACAAATCGTGTAACTCGTATGAATCATCTTCAATACCGATCACTTGATCAAATCGAAAATCACTTAACGTCATCGGCTCTTCCGCTACATGAAATGTCATGCCATAAGAACAATCAAAATCTAATGGTCCATATTGTTCTTCATCCGTTTCTAAAAACGCAAAATCTGTTAGTAGTTTACTTTCGTCATCTACAATTTTCTCATGATACAGTACACGGAAATTTTTTTGACTTTTTCCGTTATCAAAATCTAACCCCATCACATCATCTAATGGATGAATATAAAATTGTAAAATGCCTTGCTGCGGAAAATCATGTAATACTTGAGGGATTTCCGCAAAGTTAATTTGTGTAAGCAGGCGAAGCGGTTGCCCATCTTCTCCTAGTGGATAAGCATCCTCCGCTAAAAAATATGGATACCCGCCCACTTTACTACTAAATCGATTCGTTTCTTCAGCGGATAGAGTAATCCTTACAACTGTATCTAACGTTTGTTCAATTTTTGTACGATAAGATGCTAACGCGGCTGGAAATTTCACTTTTTTTCCTCCTTTGTTCTACCGTTTCCTTTATTTTAATATAAACAAACACTAAAATCAAACGTTTGTTCTCTTTTTTATTTTTAAAACCTAGATAATAGAACATATAATAGACAGAATTTTTCATTAGCTAATGTTGGTTGTTGTACGTGTGCTCTTTTTTTTATTCATTTAAACAGTTATAATGATTAATGGTTTGAAATAATATTATTTTTCTGGGGGGAAAAATAGAATGACATACTTACAAACTTTAGAAAAAAGCCTATATAATTTAGTGACTGAAACGTCTACTAACTTACCAAAAGACGTTCGTCGCGCGATTAAAGCGGCAAAAGAAGCAGAAAACGCTGGTACACGTGCAGCAATGTCTTTAGACACAATTACGACAAACATCGTAATGGCTGAAGATAACGTTTCTCCAATCTGTCAAGATACAGGTTTGCCAACATTTAAGGTATACACTCCTGTAGGTGTCAACCAAATCGAGATTAAAAAAGCAATCCAAAACGCAATCGCTAATGCAACAGGTGATGCAAAATTACGTCCAAACTCAGTAGATTCTTTAACTGGTAAAAACTCTGGTAACAATATCGGCGCTGGTCTTCCAGTTGTTAAATTTGAGCAATGGGAAAACGATTACATTACAGTAAAGCTGATCCTTAAAGGTGGCGGCTGTGAAAATAAAAACATCCAATACTCACTTCCATGTGAATTAGAAGGTCTTGGCCGCGCTGGTCGTGACTTAGACGGTATCCGTAAATGTATCCTACACTCAGTATGGCAAGCTCAAGGGCAAGGCTGTTCAGCTGGCTTCATCGGTGTTGGTATCGGTGGTGACCGCTCTGCTGGTTACGATCTTGCAAAAGAGCAATTATTCCGTCATGTAGATGATGTAAACCCAATCGAAGACTTAGCAAAATTAGAAACATACATCGTTGAAAAATCAAACACATTTGGCGTTGGTACAATGGGCTTCGGCGGTGAAGCAACATTACTTGGTTGTAAAATTGGCGTAATGGACCGCTTACCAGCATCATTCTTCGTATCAGTAGCTTACAACTGTTGGGCATACCGTCGTATGGCAATCGACATCAACCCAGAAACAGGCGAAATCATCAACTGGCACTACCAAGAAGGTGAAAAAATCACTTTCCGCGACGAAGAACAAACAGCTGCTACAACGGACAATAAAGTAGTAGAGCTTGTTGCACCAATCACAGAAGAACAAATTCGCGAACTTCAAGTTGGTGATGTAGTGAAGATCACGGGCCGTATGTACACTGGTCGTGACGCAATCCACCACCACTTAATCGGAGAAGGCGTCGAAGCTCCTGTTGATTTAAATGGTCAAATTATTTACCACTGTGGTCCTGTAATGGCAAAAGACGAAGAGGGCAATTGGACAGTTAAGGCTGCTGGTCCAACAACATCTATTCGTGAGGAGCCATACCAAGGCGATATTATGAAAAAATTCGGTATCCGTGCGGTTATGGGTAAAGGCGGTATGGGTCCAAAAACACTTGCTGCTCTTAAAGAGCATGGTGGCGTCTACTTAAATGCGATTGGTGGTGCTGCTCAGTACTACGCTGATTGCATCAAATCAGTAGATGGTGTTGACTTAATGGAATTTGGTATTCCTGAAGCAATGTGGCACTTATCAGTTGAAGGCTTTACAGCAGTTGTAACAATGGATTCACACGGGAACTCATTACACGCTGATGTAGAAAAATCTTCATTAGATAAATTAGCAATGCATGCAGAGCGTGTCTTCTAATCTAATCATTGAATACAATAAACTCGTAACGAAAAATTTTCGTTACGAGTTTTTTATTGCAATCCTTTCCCAAAAGATGTATCCTTTATTTATAATAATTATAAAAAAGTAATTAATAAAAACAATTGAAAATTTTTATCAATTAGCTTCAAATATAGGGTTTGATACTGATTTTCATTATCAGGAGGTCTTTTACGGTGAATTCTAATCGAGAAAGTTTATCATTAATTGAGAAAACTAAAGAACATATTGAACTGATTGCCGCGCTTACAGCAGGTCTTATTTTATTGCTTGCTTGGCGCATGGATTCAATTGGACTTGAAACAGCAGCAATCATTTCTTATATTGCCGCCTATGCTATCGGTGGTTTCGCGAAAGCAAAGGAAGGAATCACAGAAACAGTTAAAACACGTCAACTGAATGTAGAAATTTTAATGATTTTAGCTGCGATCGGTTCAGCCATTATCGGTTATTGGGTGGAAGGAGCTATTTTAATTTTTATCTTCGCTGTGAGTGGTGCACTTGAAACATACGCAATGAATAAAAGCCATCGCGAAATTTCAGCATTAATGGAATTACAACCAGAAGAAGCCTGGCTCGTCCGTGGTGCATTTGAACCGATAAAAGTACCGGTAAGCGAATTAAAATTAGGTGACCATGTCCTTGTGAAACCAGGCGAACGGATTCCTGTCGATGGGGTCATCTTTAAAGGTCATTCGACAATCGACGAAGCGGCCATTACGGGAGAATCAATGCCTGTCACGAAAGAAACGGGCAATCAAGTATTTGCTGGGACAGTGAATTTAAACGGTGCTTTAACGATTGAAATGACAAAGCGAAATGACGAAACACTCTTCCAAAAGATTATTACGCTTGTTCAGTCAGCACAAAGCGAGAAATCCCCTTCTCAACAATTTATTGAGCGGTTCGAAGGCATTTATGTAAAAGGCGTATTAGTTACAGTAGGACTGATGCTATTTTTACCGCATTATGTAGTGGGCTGGGATTGGTCAACAACGTTTTATCGTGCAATGGTATTACTTGTAGTTGCTTCTCCGTGTGCGCTTGTGGCATCTGTTATGCCTGCAACGTTAGCAGCCATTTCAAATGGCGCACGAAACGGTATTTTATTTAAAGGTGGCGTTCACCTTGAACACTTTGGCCATTTAAAAGCATTAGCAGTCGATAAAACAGGGACACTGACAGAAGGAAAACCCGTTGTGACGGATTTTTTAGTACGAGATCAGATCACAACTGAAGAGGCGCTAGCCATTTTAGCAACGATTGAGGATCAGTCTACTCACCCACTTGCTGAGGCTATTTCTCGTTATGCAGATACGTTTCATATTACGCGTAGTAGAAACGTAACGATTCAAGATATACCTGGTCACGGACTTGAAGCAACAGTAGATGACGTACAGTACAAAGTTGGTAAACCGGAATTTATCGGGCGCGACGAAGCAGAGCAGTTTGCTGACGGCGCATTAAATCGTCTCGCATCTGAAGGGAAAACAGTTATTTTCATTCGAGATAAATCTGGCATTTTAGCTGCTGCCGCATTGAAAGATACCGTTCGAGAAGAAGCAAAGACAGCTATCAGCGCTTTACAAGAACTTGGTATCCGCGTTGTCATGTTGACTGGAGACAATAAACATACTGCAAGTGTTATTGCACATGAAGCTGGCGTAAATGATTTTGTAGCTGAATGCTTACCTGAAACAAAGGTAGACTATATCAAACAATACAATGAACAATATAACTATGTTGGTATGGTGGGTGATGGCATTAACGATGCGCCCGCTTTAGCAACAGCTTCTGTTGGTATTGCTATGGGTGGTGGTACCGATGTAGCACTCGAAACAGCGGATGTTGTATTAATGAAAAATAATTTATCGAAAATTGCCTATGCAGTGCGTATGTCCCGAAAAATGCAGCGCATTGTAAAACAAAATATGTTTTTCTCAATCGCCGTTATTATTTTGCTCATCATCTCTAACTTCTTTCAAGCGATTAACTTACCGCTTGGTGTCATCGGACATGAAGGCAGTACCATTTTAGTTATTTTAAACGGATTACGTATGTTACGAAATATGTAAAAAGCGAGCAGGGGGCTTATCCCCTACTCGCTTTTTAACATTCTTGAGAATCGATGCTTGTATTATTTGTTTTACTCATTTGCCTCTTCTTCACTACAACATTGATTAATCCACCAAGAATTAAAATCATCCCTGTAAAATAGAGCCATAGCATTAACACGATTACACCACCGATGCTACCATATGTCGCACTATAATTACCAAAATTATTAATATAAAACGAAAATCCATAGGTTAAAATAAGCCAACCAGCTGTAGCAAAAATAGCGCCTGGTAGTACGCTAACACACTTTAAACGTGGGCTTGTATTCGGGACAATCCAATACATGATAATCATAATAAGAAAAATCATAAGCGGTGGTATTAACCATCGAAACGTATTCCAAATCGATTCAAATGAATTCGCTACACCGATATAGGAAAATAATAAATTCCCGATTTGCTTACCGAAAACCGGAAATACGAGCGCCATTAAAATAATAAAAACAAAAGCGAATGTAAAGAGAAGTGACCAAGTTCGGTGCAAAACACCTACTTGTGCCTCTACCTCATACGCTTGATTTAACGCCTTCATTAACGCATTAATCCCCTTAGAAGCGGACCAAATCGTGCCTATAATCCCGATAGAAAGTAAACCACTATTTTGATGTGTTAGTACTTGCATTAATGTTCCCTCGATAAGGGAATATACCTCTTCTGGCATTACATCGCCTAAAAACAAAAAGACGTGCTCCTGCTTTAAATTTAAGTATGGGAGCAGCGTCACCATAAAAATGAGTAACGGAAAAAATGATAACAAAAAGAAGTAGGCGAGTTGCGCACCCATTCCAGACATATCAACACGATGAATGCCGACCATTAAATCTTGAAAGAAACCTTTTACAGTTGTCCGATCGATTTCAGCTTCTTCTGGTGCTACAAATGATTTTACGAAAGTGACTACTGCATGAGAGGCAGCATTTTTTTGTTCTTTCATAAAAATTCACCCCTTCTTCAAAAAACACCTTCACTATGCATCTGCATCTTTTTTCGAAAAAGCCTCTTTTGTTTCCGCTACAAGACCCATGACTGTTTGAGGTAACGCTTTTGCGTCTTCAATTTTTGTCATAACTACACCCATATTTTGCTGAGTTGAAGAATAGACAGATTGGAATTGCTCTACCTTTGTTTCGAGAAGTTGCATGAATTCATCACGATTTTGTGTATAGTACGTTACTGTATCTTTCATTTTTTTTGATGTTTCGATTGTGTGCTCACGCGTTGCTTTGTCTAGCATACTAATCGCAGCGCCTGCCACAGCACCGATTAAAATTGCAGGTACTAACTTACTTTTCACCATAGCTATTCCTCCCCTATATGCTTTTGCTAAATAAATTGTGTCAAAAAATGATACTATGTTTATTTTAAACAGTTTTTCACCTTTTTGAAAGTAATGGGCAAGTAAATTTACTCTTCATAAAGCATTTTTTTCGTCATACCACCGTCAATGATAATATTTGTGCCCGTAATAAAATTATTTTCTGGATTCGTTAAATATAAACATGCTTGCGCGATATCTTCAGGTTTTCCAACGCGCCTCGATAAATGCTGCTCATGATCGATTGCTCGTAAAGCTTCATAATTTTGCGTTTCAATCCATCCTGGTGAAATGCAATTCACCGTAATACGTTGCTTGGCAAAAGATGCGGCAAGTGCATGTGTCAATGCTATGATACCACCTTTACTGGCTGCATATGCCTCTGTACAAAGCTCTGATTGAAAAGCCCGTGTAGAAGCCATCGATACAATCGCTCCACCCTTCATATATTTTGAGGCTTCGCGCGCACATAGAAATGCACTACGTAAATTAGTATTTATGACATCATCCCACACTTCAAGCGAAAGTTCTGTTGGCGGTGTCACAACAAATTTCCCAGCATTATTAATTAATATATCGATTGCACCGAATCGTTCAACTACTTGTGCCATTAAAGCTTGTATATCCTGCTCACTTTTGACATCTGTTCGAATAAAATGCATCGTTGTATCAGCTGGTTCCTGTAAATCTGCTACGACTACAATAGCTTCTTGCTCAGCATATTTCTCTGCAATCGTACGTCCAATTCCTTGTGCACCGCCTGTGACGATCACCACTTTATTTTTAAACATCGAACCGCCTCCTTCCTCGCAAACGTATCACGTATTCAGCTGATTTTCAAACGGATTAAGAGTTGACTTTACTATAACAAAATGAAATGATATGTTCGTACACGCAGAAAGGTAGGTTAGATTATGGATTTATCTACACCATCACAAGACAATGTCATTTATATGATTGAACAAATGAAAGAAAAGCTTCGTATGGTAAATGTGGATGCAATGAAGCCCGAACATTTCAGCGAAGAAAACTATGAAGATTTACTATATTTATATGAAATGGTCATGAAGCGCGACTCATTTACACCAAGTGAAATGCAAGCAATCGTCGCAGAACTCGGCTCATTCCGCAAATAAAAATAGGACGGCTCTAAATTGAGCTGTCCTATTTTTATGAAAAAGATTATTTCCTTGGAAATATTGTCGAAATTACTTATTTAATGCGACAGCAATCGCTGCACCAATACGCGCATTATTTTTTACAAGGGCAATATTCGCCTCTAGTGATTTCCCTTCCGTTAACTCTTTTACTTTTCCAAGTAAGAAAGGTGTCACTTCTTTTCCAGCAATACCACGCTCCTCTGCTTCTGTTAATGCACGCTCAATAATGCCGTTAATAAACGCCGCATCCAGTGCCTCTGCTTCAGGAATTGGGTTTGCAATAACAGCGCCACCACGTAGACCTAAATCCCATTTCGCACGCATCATATTTGCTACTTCTTCTGCTGAATCTGCGCGGAAATTCACATCGAATTGTGATTCACGTGTATAGAAAGCTGGTAGCATATCTGTACCGTAACCAATGACAGGCACACCTTTTGTCTCTAAATATTCTAATGTTAAACCAATATCTAAAATCGATTTAGCACCTGCACAAACAACCGCTACATTTGTCACCGCTAATTCCTCTAAATCAGCAGAAATGTCCATCGTTGTTTCTGCACTGCGGTGTACACCACCGATACCACCCGTAACAAATAACTCGATGCCCGCAAGCTCTGCACAAATCATTGTGGCAGCTACTGTTGTTGCCCCTAATTTTTTCGTTGCTAGTAAATAACCTAAGTCGCGACGAGATGTTTTTGCAACACCTTGCGCATTCCCGAACATTTCTAATTCTTCATCTGATAAACCGATTTTAATTTGTCCATCAATTAATGCAATAGTTGCCGGTACTGCACCGTTTTCACGAATAATTTGCTCTACTTCACGTGCCGTTTGTACATTTTGTGGATAAGGCATACCATGTGAAATGATTGTTGATTCTAATGCAACGATTGGTAAACCTTTCTCTTTTGCTTCTAATACTTCTTGTGAATAAGATAAATATTGTTTCATTATGATTCCCTCCAAATAGTTAATTCATTTGATGATAAATCTTCCCGAACGGTTGTATCGCATTGCAATGTTTTAGATGCATTATATAGCCCGAAGCGTACCGCATCTATAAACAGCTCTCCATGTAATGCAGCATGTAAAAAAGCACTTACAAAGGCATCCCCAGCTCCTGTTACATCAATAATTGTTTCGATTGATATTGCATATAATCGTTCGATTCTGTCCTTACTCCCTACAACGACTCCTGCACCACCAAGCGTTAACACGACATGCTCTGCACCTTTATCTAACAAATCACGAACCGCCAACTCGTAGTCTTCCTCAGTTTGTAATGGGCGCGATAAATACGTTTCCGCTTCATCACGATTACAAATAAAGTATGTGACACCTATTAAATTTTCTGGCATCCGACTCATTTTTGGTGAAGATACGGGCACAATAACAAATGGAATCTTACGTAATTTAGCTAACGACAATACATATTCAACTGCTTCTTGTGGGCAGTTTAAATCTACGACAATGCACTTTGCATCGAGTATGCGCGATTCATGTTTACTCATTAGCCCTGGCAGTAACTCATCATAAATCGCCATATCCGCCATCGCAATAACTAATTCGCCATCACGACTTAGTACAGCTGAGTATGAGCCTGTTGAGTGTTCCTGTAACGTTGCTGTCATTTCAAATGACATAAATTCTTCTGAATGCTGTTTTATTTTTTCTGCATCCGCATCTTCACCTAGCACTGTCATTAACTTAACGTCATTACCAAGCCTACCTAAGTTCTCTGCAATATTACGGGCTACACCACCAACGCTAGTTGTGACATTTGTAGGATTCGATGTGGCTAATTGCACAGCACCTTCTACGTGAAATTTCCGATCCACATTGGCTCCACCAATTGTGACAATCGCTTGCCTTCTCGGTAAGACATAAGCACGACCTATAACTTCCCCTTTCCTGATTAACGAGGATACTGTATTCGCCAGTGCCGGTCTAGACATCCCTAATCTTTCCGCCATTTCCTGTTGCGATAAATACGGATTTTCTTGTATTAATCGCAATACAAGTTGCTCTTTTTCATTCAAGGTATTCACCTCAATTCAAACATTTGTTTATATAATAAACTTTTGTTTTGGAAAATGCAAATAAAAACAGCAAACTATTTTTGTTTGCTGTCTATTACTTAATTATTTGGATTTGTTTCCGTAGTATTCAGGTTAGTTGTATTAGCATTTCCAACGGGTAAATCAGAGCCATCCTCTGCTACAAGCGGTTGTACTAACACCTCAACACGGCGGTTTTTTGCGCGCCCTTCCGCTGTGTCATTTGAAGCAATCGGATTGTACTCACCGAAGCCCCTCACACTAAAGTACTTAGAATCCAAATCTGGATTTGAGTTCACAATAATTTTTAAGAAGTTTACAGCACGAATCACAGATAGTTCCCAGTTTGACGCAAATTCTGCTGTGTTCATCGGCACAGTATCCGTATGTCCCGTAATGATTACATTACGCGCTGGATTAAACGCTAAAATCGCTGATAGTTCTTCCGCAATATTAGTATATTCAGGTTTAATATTTGCACTACCTGGCGCAAATAATACGCTATCACGAATCGTGATGAGCAACCCTTCATCCGTCATTACTGTGGAAAATTGATTTTCTAATTCATTTACAGCGATTAACTGCTCTACACGTTCCTGTGCTTCTTGTAATTGCTTTTGGTCTTCCAAATACTTATTGGCCGCTTCACTTAATTGCGAGCTATTCGGTGAAGACACAGGAGATGTGTGCTCCATCACACCTGTTCCACCATCAAATACTTGATTGAACACCTCTGACATTTTTTGAAGTTTTTCTTGATCCACAGTACTGGAAGCAAAAAGAACGATAAATAGTGCTAGTAAAAGCGTTAATAAGTCCGCATAAGGGATTAGCCATGACTCATCCACATGCTCTTCATGCTTTTTATGTCTAGTCTTCTTTGCCAAGGCCACCCGCCCCGCTTTCCGTAATTTGCTTACGTTCTTCCATTGTTAAGTATGAAGCTAATTTTTGTTCGATCACGCGAGGTGCTTCCCCTTCTAATACAGAAAGGATTCCCTCAATCATCATCATTTTTTGTTTTACTTCTACAGCTGATTTACGCTTTAATTTGTTGGCAAATGGATGCCATAAAACGTAACCCGTAAAAATCCCAAGTAATGTCGCTACGAAAGCTGCTGAAATGGCATGCCCTAATTTTTCGATATCATTCATATCTTTTAATGCTGCAATCAGACCTATTACGGCACCAAGTACCCCAAGTGTAGGTGCATATGTACCAGCTTGCGTGAAAACCTGCGCACCACTTGCATGACGATCTTCCATCGCATGCACTTCTTCTGTTAATACATCTCTTATGTAATCTGCATTTTGCCCATCAATAGCTAACGTTAAGCCATTCTTTAAGAACGGGTCTTCAATTTCTGTTGCTTTACTTTCAAGTGCAAGCAACCCTTCACGACGCGCTAAATCTGCCCATTGTGAGAACATTTTAATGATTTCTACATCATCCGCTAACTTTGTTTCTTTGAAAATTTTACCGAATAATTTCGGTACACGTTTTAACTCCTTCATCGGGAATGCGATAACGACTGCCGAGATTGTACCAAAGATAATAATAAAGATGGCAGCTGGGTTTACTAATGCATCTGGTCCTACCCCTTTAAAATACATCCCTACTAGAAGTGACACAAACGCTATAATAATCCCTACTAATGACGAAATATCCATGCCTATACCTCCAATAACTCGTTCTTTTTTTATTTCGACCTGTTCTGCTTTTTATTAACATTTCTATTAATATAGTATAAAGGGTAATCCATTTTTTTTCGATGTCATAATGTTTTTTTCTTTCCAAATTGCCAGTTTTTGATTATATTGAATCAATAATTATAAACAGTTTTGAATTTTTATATGGAGGAATGATAAAAATGATAGGTGATTTTAATAATAATCTTTCAAAATATGCTGAACTTGCAGTAAAAGTAGGTGTAAATATCCAAAAAGGGCAGTTTCTTTATATCGCAGCTTCAACTGATGCAGTAGAATTTGTCCGTCTTGTGACAAAAGTTGCATATGAAGCTGGGGCTAAACAAGTATTTGTGGATTTTTCTGATGATCAAATTGGCCGCTATCGTTATGAGTTAGCACCAGAAGATTCATTCGACTTCTTCCCGCCTTGGAAAGTACAAGAACGCGAATGGTTAGCAGAGCACGGGGCAGCATTTATGAGTATTGTCTCACAAAGCCCTGACCTATTAAAAGGCGTGGAGCCGAAGCGCATTGCTACATTCCAAAAGGCAGCAGGTACAGCACTTAGTAAGTATCGCCAATACGTTCAATCGGACAAAATTTCTTGGACCGTGATTGCCGTTCCTTCGAAAGACTGGGCTGCTAAAGTGTTTCCTCAATTATCAGAAAGTCAACAGGTGGAAGCATTATGGGATGCGATTTTTAAAGCGAATCGCGCTAATTTAGAAAACCCTATGGAAGCATGGGTACACCATAACAATACACTTCATGAAAAAGTAGACTATTTAAATGCTAAAAAATATACAAAGCTACATTACACCGCTCCCGGTACAGACTTAACCATTGAGCTACCAAAAGGGCATTTATGGTGCGGTGCAGGCAGTATCAATGAACGCGGTGACGAGTTCATGGCAAATATGCCGACAGAAGAAGTATTTACAGTTCCTCATAAAGACGGTGTCAATGGTTACGTTTCAAGTACAAAACCTTTAAGCTATGGTGGGAATATTATCGATCACTTTAAACTGACTTTTGAAAATGGTCGCATTGTTAATGTACAAGCGGAGCAAGGGGAAGAAGTCTTGAAAAACCTAATTGCTACGGATGAGGGGGCACATTACTTAGGTGAGGTTGCATTAGTTCCTTATAACTCTCCTATTTCTAACTCAGGTTTACTATTCTTTAATACATTATTTGATGAAAATGCATCCAATCACTTGGCAATTGGTAGTGCCTATGCCTTTTGCTTAGAAGGAGGAAAAACAATGTCACCGGAAGAATTAGAAGCAAATGGATTAAACCGAAGCATTACCCATGTTGACTTTATGATTGGTTCTGCTAATATGGATATTGACGGGATTACTGAAGATGGACAAGTAGAACCCGTTTTCCGTGGTGGAAACTGGGCATTCTAACACTTTCAAAATGTCGTCACAATTTCTTAATTTCCATAAATTAAACTATCACTTGTCTCATAGATTACGGTATAATTAGTGTTAAGGATTACTTTATTTATAGGAAGGAGCTTTTTAAAATGAATCATCATCATCCATTTGGTCCGGAGTACTATACAACAGTATTAGGATACTCTGTAGTGATCATTATTTGCTTAATGTTCTTCATTCATTATTTACGTGTAGGTTTAGATTCTCACGAGTCAGTACGTATCGATTCAAAAGCTAACGCTCATAAATAATTTGATTCAAAACAGCCACAATTGTGGCTGTTTTTTTGATGACTTTTTACAAACTCGCTTTTTTTATATATCATTTGTCTTTATTTTTATAATATTTAAACTCATTTTCGCTATTATTATTTGAATTCTCTTTCATTTCAACTAAAATAAGATAAATGTAAGGAAAGGGGTAACGACATATGTCTTTATTAAATGAAATACTAAGCTTCAACCAATCATTCGTAGAAGATAAGCAATACGAGCCTTATATTACAACAAAGTATCCAAACAAGCGAGTAGTTGTATTATCTTGTATGGACACACGCTTAGTTGAACTACTACCGAAAGCAATGAATCTTCGTAATGGAGATGTTAAAATTGTCAAAAGTGCAGGGGCTATCGTGAACCATCCATTTGGTGGGATTATGCGTAGTTTACTTGTAGCAGTATATGAGCTACAAGCAGATGAAATATACATTATTGGACACTATGACTGTGGGATGAGTGCAGTTGACCCTGATGTTATGCTTGGCCATATGCTTGAACGTGGCATTAAACAAGAAACAATCGATACGGTAAACTACTCAGCTGGCGATTTACGTGACTGGTTACGTGGCTTTGGCGATATCGCAACGAGCGTATTAAAGAGTGTAGAGCTTGTGCGTACGCACCCGTTAATGCCTAAAGGAGTGCCTATACACGGACTCATCATCGACCCAGGAACAGGACGCCTTGATGTAGTAAGTGACGGCAATCAACATTTATAAAAATCGTTTCAATCGAGGACAAAAGGTGTAGGGATAATCCCTACACCTTTTTCTGTAAATACTCTTCTTGTAACATGGCATACATGTAATGATCTACCCATTCTCCATTAATGAACAATAGTTTGCGAAGTAGCCCTTCTCTTGCAAATCCGGCTTTTTCAATGACACGAATGGACGATATATTTTCAGGAGCAATATATGCCTCTACCCGATGTAGCTTGAGGGATGCGAAGGCTAGCTCCACAACAAGCTTTACCGCTTCTGTTGCTATTCCTCTCCCAACAAAATGCTGATCCATCGAATAGCCAACAAATGCACTTGAATACGGCATACGTTTAATCGCATATAACGAAATATGGCCAATTAATTTTTCAGAGTCCTTCTCATAAATGCCAAATGAAAATTCACGGTTTAAAGCAAGTAACTGTAGGCCTTCTAGAATCTTTTTATACTGTGCCTCTTCCGTATAGTAATCCTCTCGGTGTATAGGCTCATATGTCGACCAAAAGTGCTTATTGTTCGACAAAAGCATCGCTAACTCTCTTGCATCCGACTCCCCAAACGTACGTAAAAAGCATTTCTCCCCGTCCAGCTTCACGGACCGATCACCCTTCTTTCGAAACAAGTTGAATAAACTCTTCAACATCTCTCACACAGAGCACAATGCCCTTCTCCCAAAATTCACGTTTTGTAATATCTTCATTTAAATGCTTCATCGCTAAGTCTTCCACCGTCATAACAGCTGTATCACGAAGCAGTGCTATATATTTTTCTTCAAACGCTGCGCCTTCTTCTTTTGCCTTTGCATAGACGCTCAGGGAGAACAAGTAACCAAATGTATATGGGAAGTTATAGAATGGCACACCTGTAATATAAAAATGCATTTTAGATGCCCAAAAGTGCGGGTGTGCTTCATCTAATGCACCTGCAAAGGCTTCTCGTTGGGCCTCTTCCATTAATTCGTTCAATCGCTTTGTCGCAACAATTCCTTGCTTACGCTCTTCATAAAAGCGCGTTTCAAACAAGAAGCGTGCGTGGATATTCATAAAGAATGCAATCGAACGCTGCAATTTATCTTCGAGTAAGGCAATTTTCTCTTCTGTCGTTGTTGCCTCTTCCACCGCTGCATCCGCAACAATCATCTCGGCAAAAGTGGATGCTGTTTCTGCCACATTCATTGCGTAACGACGGTTTAGTGGATTCACGGGGCGTAACGCATACGTATGGAATGCATGCCCTAGCTCATGCGCTAATGTGGAAACGTTTGACATAGTGCCGGAGTATGTCATAAAAATACGTGATTGCTCCGCCAGCGGGAAGCCCGTACAGAAGCCCCCAGGACGTTTATTATCACGATCTTCTGCTTCAATCCACCCATCTTCAAACGCTTGACGCGCAAATGCCGCAAGCTGTGCCCCGAACTTCCCAAAATGCTTGAGGATAAACTCTGCACCCTCTTGATACGATACTTTCGCTGTAGAAGACGTTACTGGTGCATCAAAGTTATACCAATCCATCTTCTCCTTCCCAAGCATGCTTGCCTTTGTTTTAAGGAATTTTACAAAGGGTGCTTTATGATCTGAAATGGCTCCCCACATGGCCTCTAGCGTTTCTTTTTTCATCCGGTTAATTTGTAACGGCTCTTGCAACACTTCATCCCAACCGCGTTTTTTGTATGTCGTTAAACGGAAACCTGCTAGATGGTTTAATGTTTTAGCGAAAAACTCTTCCTTCTCCGTAAATACTTTTTCAAGCGCATCAAAAGCACTTTTACGTACCGCTTCATTCGGATGTGAACTTAAGTTATTCGCTTGTCCTACAGATAGGTATTTCGTTTCTCCCTCTACATCAACTTCTACTTTAATATCACCGATGAACATATTGTAAAGCTGTCCCCACGAAGAATAACCATCTACACCTAATTCTGCAATTAATGTTTCTTCTTCCTCCGATAGCTTTTGTTTCGCTTGTTCACGCCACTCCATTAAAATGAAGGCAAACTCATTTAACAACTCCGATTGGATTAGTGCATGGAAACGTTGCTCATCTATTTCAGCTAACAACTGCTGTAAACGAAGAATCACAGGTGAATAGCTTGCTGAAATACTGCTTAATTGACTTGATAATAAAAGCGCCTTCGTATCTTTTATATTTTGAGCCGTTAAACATGAAAGCATGCCACCCGCATGAGAAATATGCATTAATGTGTCTGCAATGTGGGCTAAAGCTTCTTTTAATTGTTGCTCATTAACATCTATTGTTAAAGCAGTTATTTGTTTTTTTGTTGCTTCCACTTTATGTGGAAGTTGATCCATAAACGCTTGAAAGGCTGGTGACTCACTGCCTCCTGCAAAAAACACATCCAAATCCCATACTTCTGGATATTTTATTGTTGCCATTGTACTCCTCCTCATTATT